>NZ_JBMKIC010000019.1:0-91031 GCF_049238665.1 Enterobacter cloacae complex sp. IR5450 | reverse complement strand
CACCCTGGCACGTTCACCGGTCATGTCGTGACAGAGTAGCAAGGAACATAAAGTGAACGGAATGACCACCAGAGCCGTATGTTTCCCCTCACCCCAGCCCTCTCCCTCAAGGGAGAGGGGGCCGTCTGTGCAGGCATTATTTTGTGGGGAACCCTCAGCCCCATAGGGGAGAGGGGACTGCTCGGTGCGGTTTTTTACCCTCTCCCCGGTGGGGAGAGGGCAGGGTGAGGGACAATCACGTCACCGGCGCCGGGTTAAACACCGCCAGCGAGTTATGCAATCCCCATTGATCGGAGAAGGTTTTCTTCCGCCCGCTTGCCACATCCAGAATGAAGTGGAACAGCTTCCAGCCCACCTCTTCAATACTCTCTTCCCCGGTGGCGATGGTGCCCGCGTTGATATCCATTAAGTCATACCAGCGGTTTGCCAGCTCGGTGCGGGTCGCCATTTTGATCACCGGTACCGCCATCAGGCCGTACGGCGTGCCGCGCCCGGTGGTAAAGACCTGTACCGTAATGCCGGACGCCACCTGCTGGGTGCCGCAAACGAAATCACTGGCAGGCGTTGCCGCGTAAATCAGGCCGCGTTTGGTTGGTCGCTGGCCAGGGGAGAGCACTTCCACAATCGCGCTCTGGCCGGATTTGGCAATCGACCCGAGGGCCTTTTCCACCACGTTCGCGAGGCCGCCTTTCTTGTTACCCGGAGACGGGTTGGCGCTGCGGTCAGTTTTGCCCATGTCGAGATAGTTATCGTACCAGGCCATTTCCTCCAGCAGGCGTTTGCCCACCTCTTCGTTGACGGCGCGCGGCGTGAGCAGGTGGATAGCATCACGTACTTCGGTGACTTCGGAGAACATCACCGTGGCGCCGCAGCGCACGAACAGATCGGAGGCATAACCTACCGCCGGGTTAGCGGTGACGCCGGAAAACGCATCGCTGCCGCCACACTGTGTCCCAACGACCAGTTCAGAGGCCGGGCAGGTTTCACGCTGGCGTTTGTTCAACTTCTCCAGATGGCGCTCTGCCACCTGTAAAATGTCGTCGACCATCGATCTGAAGCCGACATGGTGTTCATCCTGAAGACGCACAACACTGGCATCGTCAACCGGAATGGCTTTCACATCCTCAGTACCCTTCAACAGGCGTTCTGGCTGCAATTTTTCACAGCCGAGACCAATCACCATTACCTCACCGCCAAAGTTTGGGTTAAGGGCGATATTGTGAATCGTACGGATCGGCACGACCGCTGCCGGCGCGTTGATCGCCACGCCGCAGCCGTACAGGTGGTTAAGACCCACCACGCCGTCAACGTTGGGGTATTTCGGCAACAGATCGCGCTCAATAATTTTCACAACGTAATCCACTACGCCCGCCACGCAATGCACGCTGGTGGTGATGCCAAGCAGGTTTTTGGTTCCCACGCTGCCATCCGCATTGCGGTAACCTTCGAAGGTATAACCCTCCAGCGGAGGCAACGGCTCAGGGACGCGGGTAGCCAGCGGCAACGTCTCCAGCGGCGGGGCGGTGGGCAGCTCAACCAGCGACTCCTCAATCCAGCTACCCTGCGGGATAGCGCGCACCGCATAGCCGATGACTTCGCCGTAGCGCACGATTTCACCGTGAGCCGGGATATCGACCAGTGCGACTTTATGCCCCTGCGGAATGTGCTCAATCAGCTCCAGGCCATCCGGAAAGCGGGTGCCAGCTTTTAAGCCATTGTCGTTGACAATAATCGCCACGTTATCAGTATCGTGCACTTTTATATAGAACGCCGTCGGCGACGCCTGTCGAATTTCAATATCGGCCATTGTTCACTCTTCTCCAGCAAAATATCTGATACTAAATATAGCCAGATGGTTAATCGTTTCTTATTGAGGAAATAAAGAATGTCAGGAGAGGAAAAGTGAGAATGTGATCGCGATCGCTCCCGAAACACTAATCGTTGATTCTGTGCATCAGCGCCCACTGCATTGGGCAAATGCTCAAAATAGCGTGTTACTCCCGCTGGATAATTGAGCATTGAGACAATGTGCTGCCGGGTGGTGACGATTATACTGAATGACGATTTTATAACGCCAAAATTCAGTCAGGAAAATAAATATAACGCTGACGCTGAGTCGGAATAAATAAGAAAAGTTACTGGCTAAAACTGCGGAATTAAAAAAGGTATAAGTAATGAGTAACGACATCTTCCCGAATAAATTTAAAGCGGCCCTCGCGGCGCATCAGATTCAGATTGGCTGCTGGTCTGCGCTGGCCAACCCCATCAGCACCGAAGTGCTGGGCCTGGCCGGGTTCGACTGGCTGGTGCTGGACGGCGAACATGCGCCAAACGATATCAACACGTTTATTCCGCAGCTGATGGCGCTGAAAGGCAGCCACAGCGCGCCGGTGGTGCGTGTGCCCACCAACGAGCCGGTGATCATCAAGCGTCTGCTGGATATCGGCTTCTACAACTTTCTGATCCCGTTTGTTGAAACGGAAGAAGAAGCGGTGCTGGCCGTGGCGGCGACCCGCTATCCACCGGAAGGGATCCGCGGCGTGTCCGTCTCGCACCGCGCCAACATGTTTGGCACCGTGCCGGACTATTTCTCCCAGTCCAACAAGAACATCACCATTCTGGTTCAGATCGAGAGCCAGCAGGGGGTCGATAACGTCGACGCTATTGCCGCGACGGAGGGGGTAGACGGCATTTTCGTCGGCCCGAGCGATCTGGCGGCCGCCTTTGGTCATCTGGGTAACGCCAGCCATCCGGATGTGCAGCGCGCAATTCAGCACATTTTTGCCCGTGCCAAAGCGCACGGTAAACCGTGCGGCATTCTGGCGCCAGTGGAAGCCGATGCCCGCCGTTACCTGGAATGGGGCGCAACGTTTGTCGCCGTCGGCAGCGATCTCGGCGTATTCCGCGCCGCCACGCAGAAATTAGCGGACGCTTTTAAAAAATAACCATCATTGAGGAAACAGATTATGACGCTGAAAGTGGGTTTTATTGGCCTGGGTATCATGGGCAAACCAATGAGCAAAAACCTCATCAAAGCAGGTTACTCACTGGTGGTTTTAGATCGTAATTCAGACGCGGTGGCAGAGGTGATTGCGGCTGGCGCAGAAACGGCGACAACCGCAAAAGCAATTGCTGAGCAGTGCGACGTGATTATCACCATGCTGCCAAACTCCCCGCACGTGAAAGAGGTGGCGCTGGGTGAGAACGGCATTATCGATGGCGCGAAGCCGGGTCTGGTGGTGATCGACATGAGTTCTATCGCACCGCTGGCAAGCCGCGAAATCAGCGAGGAGCTGAAAGCGAAGGGCGTGGAGATGCTGGATGCGCCGGTCAGCGGCGGCGAACCGAAAGCCATCGACGGCACCCTGTCGGTGATGGTAGGGGGCGATAAAGCCGTGTTCGACAAATACTACGACCTGATGAAAGCCATGGCTGGCTCCGTGGTGCACACCGGTGAAATTGGCGCAGGCAACGTCACCAAGCTGGCAAACCAGGTGATTGTGGCGTTGAACATCGCGGCTATGTCGGAGGCGCTAACGCTGGCCACCAAAGCGGGCGTTAATCCGGATCTGGTCTATCAGGCCATTCGCGGTGGTCTTGCGGGCAGCACCGTGCTGGATGCCAAGGCGCCGATGGTGATGGATCGTAACTTCAGGCCGGGCTTCCGCATCGATCTGCACATTAAGGATCTGGCGAATGCGCTGGATACCTCCCACGGCGTGGGGGCGCAGCTGCCGCTGACTGCCGCCGTCATGGAGATGATGCAGGCGCTGCGTGCGGATGGTCTGGGCACCGCCGATCACAGCGCGTTAGCGTGCTATTACGAAAAGCTGGCGAAGGTTGAAATTGCTCGCTAATGACGTCCCGCCCGGTGGCGTTACGCTTACCGGGCCTACGGCTCAGGCATACAACTATGAAAATCGTAATCGCGCCAGACTCTTATAAAGAAAGCCTGTCTGCCACTGAGGTGGCGCAGGCGATAGAAAAAGGATTTCGGGAAATTTTCCCCGACGCTCATTACGTGTCTGTTCCCGTTGCTGACGGCGGAGAAGGTACGGTTGAAGCGATGATCGCCGCTACGCAGGGCACCTGGCAGCAGGCTGTCGTCACCGGCCCGTTAGGGGAAAAGGTGAAGGCCAGCTGGGGGATCTCGGGCGACGGTACCACCGCGTTTATCGAGATGGCCGCCGCCAGCGGCCTGGTGCTTGTTCCTCCCGCGCAGCGTAACCCGCTGGTCACGACGTCGCGCGGGACGGGGGAGCTGATCCTCCGCGCGCTGGATAAAGGCGCGCGCAACATCATTATCGGTATCGGCGGGAGCGCAACCAACGATGGGGGCGCAGGCATGATGCAGGCGCTGGGCGCGAAGTTTACGGATGCGAACGGGACGGAGATCGGCTACGGCGGCGGCAGCCTGATGGCGCTTAACCGGATTGATATTTCGGATCTCGATCCGCGTCTTCAGGGGTGCGCAATCCGTGTCGCCTGTGACGTGACGAATCCGCTGGTCGGTGAAAGCGGCGCGTCGCGTATCTTTGGACCGCAAAAAGGCGCCACGGAGGAGATGATCCTCGAACTCGACGCCAGTCTTAGCCACTATGCCGAAGTGATCAAAAAAACGCTGCGCATTGACGTCAACCGGGTTCCAGGGGCAGGAGCGGCGGGCGGCATGGGCGCGGCGCTGATGGCCTTCCTGGGCGCAGAGCTGAAAAGCGGCATTGAGATTGTCACTCAGGCGCTCAATCTTGAAGAACATATTCACGACTGCACGTGGGTGCTGACGGGGGAAGGGCGCATCGACAGCCAGAGCATAAATGGCAAAGTGCCCGTCGGCGTGGCGAGCGTCGCCAAAAAATACCATAAGCCAGTGATAGGGATTGCCGGAAGTCTGACGCAGGATGTGGGTGTGGTGCATCAGTACGGCATCGATGCGGTGTTCAGCGTACTGACCCGCATCGGCTCACTGGAAGAGGCGTTCCAGGGCGCGTATGACAACATTTACCGCGCCTCGCGGAATATCGCGGCCACATTGCAGGTAGGCATGCGTAGCCAGGGGTGACAGCGACGCGCAAACCCTCTATACTGCGCGCCGAAGCTGACCAGACAGTCGCCGCTTCGTCGTCGTCCCTTTCGGGGGAGACGGGCGGAGGGGAGGAAAGTCCGGGCTCCACAGGGCAGGGTGCCAGGTAACGCCTGGGGGGGAAACCCACGACCAGTGCAACAGAGAGCAAACCGCCGATGGCCCGCGCAAGCGGGATCAGGTAAGGGTGAAAGGGTGCGGTAAGAGCGCACCGCGCGGCTGGTAACAGTCCGTGGCACGGTAAACTCCACCCGGAGCAAGGCCAAATAGGGGTTCACATGGTACGGCCCGTACTGAACCCGGGTAGGCTGCTTGAGCCAGTGAGCGATTGCTGGCCTAGATGAATGACTGTCCACGACAGAACCCGGCTTATCGGTCAGCTTCAACTTCTTACCAAACCCCGCTTCGGCGGGGTTTTTGCTTTCTGAAGGTTGCAGGCCGGGTAAGCGAAGCGCCAAACGACATCAATTCTCAATTTTGCGACGCTAAGCACGTTTCACTATTTGTTCGGCTGCGTGTTCCTCTCATCTGCTGCGCATGATCGTAATCACAAAATTTAACGCTATAAAATTAGAAAAATTTAGTGTTGAGCAGATGTTGTAAATGTTTAGTCAGTGATGCCGAATGTTATTCATTTGATAATTTAATATTGAATCTAAAAACATTCTTCTGGTGAATGTGTGATATATCCCACTCTTTGATCGGAAAGTGAATAAATACTCCTGGTAAAGTTGATAAACCACAAAAATGTTTTAAAGGAATAATGGTGTTTTATTGACCTTTAATTGCCTGAAAGATAGCCTTTATTAATATTTTTAAGGAAAAAAATTCACGCTGGTTATTGCCATAAAATAAATTTATTACCGCGTTTTTTATTGATCGATGTCAGCGTAAATGCGTATTTTTATTGTGATAAACATTTGATTTTTAAAGATATAAATAGTTTTCTGGTGCGACTGGAAACAGAGCGTCCTGGCAAATTGTGAGTAACAGCACATACCCCCTGAAACAATATTGGGTAGAATCCGCTGCGTCATAGGGAAATAAGCGCAGAATATTATGAATACTATTATTCTACCGAAAACTCAGCACCTCGTGGTATTTCAGGAAGTCATCAAAAGTGGCTCCATAGGTTCTGCTGCAAGACAACTGGGGCTGACGCAACCTGCCGTCAGCAAAATCATCAGCGACATCGAATCTTACTTTGGGGTGGAAGTGATGGTGCGTAAAAACACCGGCGTAAAACTCACTGCTGCCGGTCAGGTGCTGCTGTCCTACGCTGAGTCGATCACCCGCGAAATGAAAAACATGGTAAGCGAGATCAACAGCCTCAGTTTCAGTACCGTCATGGACGTCTCCTTCGGCTATCCCTCGCTGATTGGCTTCACCTTCCTGTCCGGGATGATCAAAAAATTCAAGGAAGTGTTCCCGAAGGCACGCGTCTCAATGTATGAAGCGCAGCTCTCTTCATTCCTGCCCGCCATTCGCGATGGCCGGCTGGATTTCGCCATCGGCACGCTGAGCGACGGGATGCAGCTTCAGGATCTTCACGTTGAGCCACTGTTTGAATCCGAGTTTGTGCTGGTGGCGAGTAAATCACGAACGTGCACCGGCCCGACCAGACTGGCATCGCTCACACACGAGCAGTGGGTGATGCCGCAAACCGATATGGGCTACTACAACGAACTTCTGACCACCCTGCAAGACAACCACATCAGCATTGAAAACATCGTCCAGACCGATTCCGTCGTCACCATCTATAACCTTGTCCTCAATGCCGATTACCTGACGGTGATCCCCCGTGACATGATTGCGCCATTCGGCTCGGACCAGTTCATTGTCCTGCCGGTGGAAGATGAATTACCCGTGGCGCGTTATGCCGCCGTGTGGTCAAAAAATTACAGTATTAAAAAATCGGCGTCAGTATTAGTTGAACTGGCAAAACAATATTCGTCGATGAATACCGAAAAACGACGATAGAAATAATGATGATTTAAAACACCCGGAGCGACGCTTTTTAACGCTCTGTTACCCTAACTTTGCCTGAAAACAATGAATTATTATAACGAGGATATTATGCACATTACTTACGATCTCCCGGTGACCATTGAAGATATTCAGGACGCCAGAAAAAGACTGGCGGGAAAGATCTATAAAACCGGTATGCCGCGCTCAAATTATCTGAGCGAACGGTGTAAGGGTGAGATATTCCTGAAATTTGAAAATATGCAGCGTACCGGTTCGTTTAAAATACGTGGGGCGTTTAATAAATTAAGCTCGCTGACCGATGCGGAAAAACGCAAGGGCGTGGTGGCCTGTTCCGCAGGGAACCACGCGCAGGGGGTCTCTCTCTCTTGCGCCATGCTCGGCATCGACGGCAAAGTAGTGATGCCGATGGGCGCGCCGAAATCCAAGGTTGCCGCCACGCGCGACTACTCTGCCGAAGTGGTGCTACACGGCGAGAACTTTAACGACACCATCGCCAAAGTGAGCGAAATCGTCGAGATGGAAGGGCGCATTTTTATCCCGCCTTACGACGATCCGAAAGTGATCGCCGGTCAGGGCACCATCGGCCTGGAGATCCTCGAAGATTTATATGACGTGGATAACGTGATTGTCCCCATCGGCGGCGGCGGTTTAATTGCCGGTATTGCGACAGCAATTAAATCCATCAACCCAACTATCAATATTATCGGCGTGCAGTCTGAAAACGTGCACGGAATGGCGGCGTCGTATCAGGCTGGTGAAATAACGAACCACCGCATTACCGGCACATTAGCAGACGGTTGCGATGTGTCTCGCCCGGGTAATTTAACCTTCGAAATTGTTCGTGAATTAGTCGATGACATTGTGCTGGTCAGCGAAGACGAGATTCGCAACAGCATGATCGCGCTTATCCAGCGAAATAAAGTGGTCACGGAAGGTGCTGGCGCACTGGCGTGCGCGGCGTTATTAAGCGGCAAGCTGGACCACTATATCCAGGGCCGTAAAACCGTCTGCATTATTTCCGGCGGCAATATCGATCTCTCCCGTGTTTCCCAAATTACCGGCTTCGTTGACGCATAAAGGATGACTTATGAGCAACACAGAAAGCATTATCGTTGGCCAGACAAAAACGTCCTCCTGGCGTAAATCTGATACCACCTGGACGCTCGGCCTGTTTGGTACCGCCATTGGCGCAGGCGTGCTGTTCTTCCCTATCCGTGCAGGCTTTGGCGGCTTGATCCCCATCCTGCTGATGCTGGTACTCGCGTTCCCGATTGCCTTTTACTGCCACCGCGCGCTGGCGCGTCTGTGTTTGTCCGGCAGTAACGTCTCCGGCAACATCACCGAAACGGTGGAGGAGCATTTTGGTAAGACCGGCGGGGTGGTAATCACCTTCCTCTACTTCTTTGCCATTTGCCCGCTGCTGTGGATTTACGGCGTCACTATTACCAACACCTTTATGACCTTCTGGGAAAACCAGCTCCAGATGCCTGCCCTGAACCGCGGCGTGGTGGCGCTGTTCCTGCTGCTGCTGATGGCCTTTGTTATCTGGTTCGGTAAAGACCTGATGGTGAAAGTGATGAGCTACCTGGTGTTCCCGTTCATCGCCAGCCTGGTGTTGATTTCTCTTTCGCTGATCCCGTACTGGAACTCGGCGGTGATCGACCAGGTTAACCTGAGCGATATCGCCTTCACCGGTCATGACGGCATTCTGGTCACGGTGTGGCTGGGGATCTCCATCATGGTCTTCTCCTTCAACTTCTCGCCTATCGTCTCCTCGTTTGTGGTCTCCAAGCGCGAAGAGTACGAACCGGAGTTCGGGAAAGAGTTTACCGAGCAGAAATGTTCCAAAATCATCGGTCGCGCCAGCCTGCTGATGGTGGCGGTGGTGATGTTCTTCGCCTTTAGCTGCCTGTTTACACTCTCTCCGCAGAACATGGCGGACGCCAAAGCGCAGAACATTCCGGTGCTCTCTTACCTGGCGAACCACTTTGCGTCGATGTCAGGCAGTAAATCCACGTTCGCCACCGTGCTGGAGTACGGCGCGTCCATCATCGCGCTGGTCGCTATCTTTAAATCCTTCTTCGGCCACTATCTGGGCACGCTGGAGGGGCTGAACGGCCTGATCATCAAGTTCGGCTACAAGGGCGACAAGAAGAACGTCTCCGTCGGCAAGCTGAACACCATCAGCATGGTCTTCATCATGGGCTCCACCTGGATTGTGGCCTACGCCAACCCGAACATTCTGGACCTCATTGAAGCCATGGGCGCGCCAATTATCGCCTCTCTGCTGTGCCTGCTGCCGATGTACGCCATCCGCAAGGCACCGGCGCTGGCGAAATACAAAGGCCGGACCGAGAACATCTTCGTAACCGTGGTCGGTCTGCTGACCATTCTGAACATCGTGTACAAACTGTTTTAAACCAAAGCTCAGGAAGAGCGGAGCCATACCATGATTGAGTTTCCGGTAGTACTGGTCATTAACTGCGGATCGTCCTCTGTTAAGTTCTCGGTGCTGGACGCCGCAAGCTGCGATGCCCTGATGACGGGCATTGCGGACGGCATCAACACAGAAAAAGCCTTTATTTCCGTGAATGGGGGGGAGCCGGTCAGACTGGCTCACCAGGACTACGAAGGGGCGCTGGCCGCCATCGCCCTTGAGCTGGAGAAACGCAACCTGATGGGCAGCGTGGCTTTGATTGGCCATCGCATTGCCCACGGCGGTGACCTCTTCAGCGAGTCGACCCTGATCACGGAAGAGGTGATGGCGCAGATCCGCCAGGTCTCCCCGCTCGCGCCGCTGCATAACTACGCCAACCTGAGCGGCGTGGAAGCCGCCGAGCGCCTGTTCCCCGGCGTGCAGCAGGTGGCGGTATTTGATACCAGCTTCCACCAGACCATGCCGCCGCAGGCGTATCTGTACGGCTTGCCGTACCGCTATTTTGAAGAGCTGGGCGTGCGCCGCTACGGTTTCCATGGCACCTCTCACCGCTATGTGTCGGCGCAGGCGCACGCGCTTTTCGGGCTCTCTCCCGATGACAGCGGCCTGGTAATTGCCCATCTCGGCAACGGGGCGTCCATCTGCGCGGTGCGTAACGGCGTAAGCGTGGACACGTCCATGGGGATGACGCCGCTTGAAGGACTGGTGATGGGCACGCGCTGCGGAGACGTGGATTTTGGCGCGATGGCGTGGATTGCCCGGCAGACCGGCCAGTCGTTCGAGGATCTGGAGCGCGTGGTCAACAAAGAGTCCGGGCTGCTGGGGATCTCCGGTATCTCCTCCGATTTGCGCGCGCTGGAGAAAGCCTGGCATGACGGCAACGAGCGGGCGCGGCTGGCAATAAAGACCTTTGTCCACCGGATTGCGCGGCATATCGCCGGTCATGCCGCGTCCCTGCACCGTCTGGATGGCGTGGTGTTTACCGGCGGGATCGGTGAGAACTCCGTGCTTATCCGCGCGCTGGTGGCGGAGCATCTGAAGGTGTTTGGCATCATCCTCGACGAGTCCAAAAATGCCCTGCCGGGCAGCGCGGGCGAGCGCGTGATCTCCACCGAGTCGTCCCGCGCGGCCTGCGCGGTGATCCCTACCAATGAAGAAAAAATGATCGCGCTGGACGCCCTCCGTCTTGGGAAGGTTGCTCCGGCTGCGGCTTACGCCTGATAAAGCGAGAATCTGATGAAAGTAACAATCGATACGGGCGTCGCGCCTTACAGCGACGCATGGGCCGGGTTTCGTGGTGAAGAATGGAAAAACGCCATCAACGTGCGCGATTTTATTCAGCATAACTACACCCCTTATGAAGGCGATGAAGCTTTCCTCGCGCAGGCGACGCCAGCAACGACGGCGCTGTGGCAGAAGGTGATGGTCGGCATTCGTCAGGAGAATGCCACCCACGCTCCGGTGGATTTCGACACCAACATCGCCACTACCATTACCGCGCACGGGCCGGGCTATATTGATCAGGAGCTGGAGACGATCGTCGGCCTGCAAACCGACAAGCCGCTCAAGCGCGCCCTGCATCCGTACGGCGGGATCAACATGATCCGCAGCTCGTTCGAAGCCTACGGTCGCGAGATGGATCCGCAGTTTGAATATCTCTTTACCGACCTGCGCAAAACCCACAACCAGGGCGTGTTTGACGTTTACTCCCCGGAGATGATGCGCTGCCGCAAATCGGGGGTGCTGACCGGTCTGCCGGACGGCTACGGGCGCGGACGCATCATCGGCGACTACCGCCGCGTGGCGCTGTACGGCATCAGCTATCTGGTGCGCGAGCGTGAACTTCAGTTCGCCGATCTCCAGGGGAAACTGGAGCGCGGAGAAGAACTGGAGGCCACGATCCGCCTGCGCGAGGAGCTGGCGGAGCATAAACGTGCGTTGCTCCAGATCCAGCAGATGGCGGCGAACTATGGCTTTGACATTTCACGTCCGGCGATGAATGCGCAGGAAGCGGTGCAGTGGGTCTACTTTGCCTACCTTGCCGCAGTGAAATCCCAGAACGGCGGGGCGATGTCGCTGGGGCGCACGGCCTCGTTCCTCGATATCTACATTGAACGCGACATGCAGGCAGGAAGGCTGAATGAGGTGCAGGCCCAGGAGCTGATCGACCACTTCATCATGAAGATCCGCATGGTGCGCTTCCTGCGCACGCCGGAGTTCGACACGCTCTTCTCCGGCGATCCGATCTGGGCCACGGAAGTGATTGGCGGCATGGGGCTGGACGGGCGCACGCTGGTGACTAAAAACAGCTTCCGCTACCTGCATACCCTGCACACCATGGGGCCTGCGCCGGAGCCAAACCTGACGATCCTCTGGTCCGAAAAACTGCCGATCGCGTTCAAGAAATACGCCGCACAGGTGTCGATCGTCACCTCCTCGCTGCAATACGAGAACGACGATCTGATGCGCACCGACTTCAACAGCGACGACTACGCCATTGCCTGCTGCGTCAGCCCGATGGTGATCGGCAAGCAGATGCAGTTCTTCGGCGCACGCGCCAACCTTGCGAAAACGCTGCTGTACGCAATCAACGGCGGGGTGGATGAGAAGCTGAAGATCCAGGTCGGTCCGAAAACCGAGCCGCTGCTGGATGAGGTACTGGATTACGACACCGTAATGGCGAGCCTCGATCACTTCATGGACTGGCTGGCGGTACAGTACATCAGCGCGCTGAATCTCATTCACTATATGCATGATAAATACAGCTACGAAGCCTCGCTGATGGCGCTGCACGACCGGGACGTCTACCGCACCATGGCCTGCGGCATTGCCGGGCTGTCGGTGGCGGCGGATTCCCTGTCGGCCATCAAATACGCCACGGTAAAACCGGTACGCGACCACACTGGTCTGGCGGTCGATTTCATCATCGAAGGCGACTATCCGCAGTACGGCAACAACGACGATCGTGTGGACAGTATCGCCTGCGATCTGGTTGAGCGCTTTATGAAGAAAATCCAGGCGCTGCCGACGTACCGCAACGCGGTACCGACGCAGTCGATCCTGACCATCACCTCCAACGTGGTTTACGGCCAGAAGACCGGGAACACGCCGGACGGACGACGCGGCGGCACGCCGTTTGCGCCTGGCGCCAACCCGATGCACGGGCGCGACAGAAAAGGGGCGGTGGCGTCGTTAACCTCGGTCGCCAAGCTGCCGTTCACCTATGCCAAAGACGGGATTTCCTACACCTTCTCCATCGTGCCGCAGGCACTGGGCAAGGACGAGCCGGTGCGCAAAACCAACCTTGTCGGGCTGCTGGACGGATACTTCCACCACGAAGCGACCATTGAGGGCGGTCAGCACCTGAACGTCAATGTGATGAACAGGGAGATGCTGCTGGATGCCATCGCCCATCCGGAGAACTATCCGAACCTGACGATCCGCGTTTCAGGCTATGCGGTGCGGTTTAATGCTCTGACGCGCGAGCAGCAGCAGGATGTGATTTCGAGGACGTTTACGCAGGCGATGTAATGCATGCTCCATCTTCAGCCTCCTCTAATGAGGAGGCTTTTAATTTTGTGAACTCGGTCGATTTTAGAAAACTCACTCTCTTTTCTGCTGTTCAGAAGTAATATTTTCCTCGCGCCTTATGAAATCCCTATAAAACTTGTGACTTTTTTCTCCCGCTCTCCGGATATGATCTCCCCATATCAATAACTCACACCTGCACCCTCTGACTCGCAATCGCTGGCGGTCGGAACCTTATAAAAACAACCAGTTACCCTACAAAATAAGCGAGTGCCCAATGAATATGGCAACAAACAGCAGTGTGATTGTGAGTGATTCCCCTGCGGCAAGGCGGGCGGGAATGAGCGAAAGCGAATGGCGAGAGGCGATCAAATTTGACAGCACCGATACGGGCTGGGTCATCATGAGTATCGGGATGGCTATCGGCGCGGGCATCGTTTTTCTTCCGGTGCAGGTCGGGTTAATGGGGCTGTGGGTGTTTTTACTCTCGTCGATAATTGGTTATCCGGCTATGTACCTGTTCCAGCGCCTGTTTATTAATACGCTGGCGGAATCACCGGAATGCAAAGATTACCCGAGCGTCATTAGCGGTTATTTAGGTAAAAACTGGGGCATCTTATTGGGTGCGCTTTATTTCGTGATGCTGGTGATCTGGATGTTTGTCTATTCCACGGCTATCACCAACGACAGCGCCTCCTATTTGCACACCTTCGGCGTAACCGACGGTTTGCTGTCGGAAAATCCGTTCTACGGCTTATTCCTGATCTGCATTCTGGTCGCCATCTCGTCGCGCGGTGAAAAACTGCTGTTTAAAGTCTCCAGCCTGATGGTGCTGACCAAATTATTTGTAGTGGCGGCGCTGGGTCTTTCGATGATTGGCCTCTGGCATTTAGCCAACGTCGGTATGCTGCCGCCGATGGGGCTGCTGATTAAAAACGCCATTATTACGCTGCCTTTCACCTTAACCTCCATTCTGTTTATTCAGACTTTAAGCCCGATGGTGATTTCCTATCGTTCACGGGAAAAATCCGTAGAGGTGGCGCGTCATAAAGCGCTGCGGGCAATGAATATCGCCTTTGGCGTGCTGTTTGTGACGGTCTTTTTCTACGCGGTCTCCTTCACGCTGGCGATGGGGCACGACGAGGCGGTAAAAGCCTACGAGCAGAATATTTCCGCCCTGGCAATCGCAGCACAGTTCATCAGCGGTGACGGTGCGGGCTGGGTCAAAATCGTCAGCGTGATCCTCAACATTTTCGCCGTGATGACCGCGTTCTTTGGCGTCTATCTCGGCTTTCGTGAGGCGACGCAGGGCATCGTGATGAACATCCTGCGCCGCAAAATGCCGGCGGAAAAAATCAATGAAAATGCCGTCCAGCGCGGGATTATGCTGTTCGCCATCCTGCTGGCCTGGAGCGCGATTGTATTAAACGCGCCGGTGCTGAGCTTCACCTCCATCTGTAGCCCTATTTTCGGGATGGTGGGCTGCTTAATTCCGGCGTGGCTGGTCTACAAAGTGCCCGCACTTCATAAATATAAAGGCGTATCGCTGGTAATTATCGTAATTACCGGGCTGCTGCTTTGTGTTTCTCCTTTCCTCGCCTTCTCATGAGGTTAAATAAGGTCGTAACGATGTCTGAGCAAATTAATCCTTTATGGAACCATTTTATTCGCGCTGTGCAGGAAGAGGTAAAGCCTGCGCTGGGCTGTACCGAACCCGTCTCGCTGGCGCTGGCGTGTGCGATGGCTGCCGGACAGCTTTCCGGTGAGGTAACGCGTATCGAGGCGTGGGTATCGCCGAACCTGATGAAAAACGGGCTTGGCGTAACGGTGCCCGGCACCGGTATGGTCGGTTTACCCATCGCGGCCGCGCTGGGGGCGACAGGCGGTAATGCACACGCCGGGCTGGAGGTGTTGAAAGACGCGTCGGCCGAGGCGCTAACGCGCGCCAAAGCACTGCTGAACGCGGGTCTGGTGCAGGTAAAATTGCAGGAGCCGTGCGATGAGATCCTTTATTCACGCGCCTGCGTTTACGCCGGTGAATCCTCGGCGATGGTGACCATCGCTGGCGGGCATACTCGCGTGGTGGAGGTAGTTTGTCAGGGCGAAACGTGCTTCAGGCTTGACGATCGTCAGAGCCAGAACAATAACGATCCGCTGGCGGTACTCTCGACCACCACGCTGTCGCAGATCCTTGAGTTTGTGGAGCAGGTGCCGTTCGACGCGATCCGCTTTATCCTCGATGCGGGGCGGCTGAACGATGCGCTCTCCCGCGAAGGTTTGCGTGGTAACTGGGGGCTGCATATTGGCGCGACGCTCAATAAACAACGCGCACGCGGCTGGATGGCGCAGGATCTGGGTTCAGACATTATTATCCGCACCAGCGCAGCCTCGGATGCCCGCATGGGAGGCGCGACGCTGCCAGCGATGAGCAACTCGGGTTCCGGGAATCAGGGCATCACCGCCACCATGCCGGTAGTGGTGGTGGCTGAGCACGTTCACGCTGATGACGAACGGCTGGCGCGGGCGCTGATGCTCTCGCATCTGTCGGCTATCTATATCCATTACCAGCTTCCGCGCTTGTCCGCGTTGTGCGCGGCGACAACCGCCGGAATGGGGGCAGCGGCGGGGATGGCGTGGCTGATGGGCGGATCTTACCAGACCATTGCCATGGCGATCGGCAGTATGATCGGCGACGTGAGCGGGATGATCTGCGATGGGGCTTCTAACAGCTGTGCAATGAAGGTCTCGACCAGCGTCACCAGCGCCTGGAAAGCCGTGATGATGGCGCTGGATGATACTGCGGTGACGGGTAACGAGGGGATTGTGGCGCACGACGTGGAACAGTCTATCTCTAACCTGTGCGCTCTGGCGTGCCGCTCAATGCAGGCGACGGACCGGCAGATCATTGAGATTATGGCGAGTAAGGTGTTGTGATCTAATCCAATCCGTTACCCCTCACCCTAACCCTCTCCCATAGGGAGAGGGAACCGATCGAGCGAGGGGCATGTTGATCTTAAACCGGCAAATCAATCAACAGCGCGCGCAGCGGCGTATCGGCAACCAGAGTGATATTCGCTTCGTCACGAATAAACGCCCCGTCACCGCAGGTGAGCGCTTCTTTCTCTTCCGTATGCGTGACCGCATGCACCGTTCCGTGAATGGACTGCAAATAGGCACGCGGGCCATGAAGCTGGAAGCTCGCCTGTTCACCTTTTTTCAGTTCGATATGGTGCAGCCACACCTGCTGGCGCAACTGCAAGCTGCCTTTGCTGCCGTCTGGCGAGGCAATCAGCTGCTGTTGATCGCCCTTCAGATCGATCTTTTGCACCAGCGGATTTTCCCGCTCCGGACAGGCATCCAGCCACAGCTGCATGCGGGTCAACGTTTTGTCTTTGCTGAGGTTATGCTCACTGTAGCTAATACCTGGCTGAGTAGAAATTAACAGCGCCTCGCCAGCCTTCGCCTGTACATGATTGCCCTCGCTATCGCGGTATTCTGCTTCGCCTTCCAGGATCAGGTTCAGGATATCGACTTTCGGGTACGTGCGCGGCTGGAAGGACGCGCCCGGGGCGAGCACTTCCTGATTCAATACACGCAGTGAAGCGTAACCGAGGAGTTTAGGGTCAAAGTAGTGTCCAAAGGAAAAGGTGTAGCGGGCCTGCAACCAACCGAAATCGGCTTGTCCGCACTGTTTCGCTGTTCTTGTCGTAATCATAAACTTGACCTCTCTTTACACTAAATCAATGGTAAAGGTATGGACGCTGCATTGTTAGCCAGATATTCTGCCTGGTATGTTCAAATTTCCTGAATGAGAACGAGATGGCTAAAGAGAGAGCATTGACGCTTGAGGCGCTTCGCGTCATGGACGCGATTGACAGGCGCGGCAGTTTTGCCGCGGCGGCAGATGAACTGGGGCGCGTTCCGTCTGCGCTGAGCTACACCATGCAAAAGCTGGAAGAGGAGCTGGATGTTGTGCTCTTCGATCGCTCCGGTCATCGAACAAAATTCACCAACGTTGGGCGGATGCTGCTGGAGCGCGGCCGCGTATTGCTGGAAGCGGCGGATAAGCTGACGACCGATGCCGAAGCGCTGGCCCGCGGCTGGGAAACCCATCTGACGTTAGTGACCGAAGCGCTGGTGCCCACCGAAGCGCTGTTTCCGCTGGTGGACAAACTGGCCGCGAAAGCCAATACCCAGCTCTCGATCATCACCGAGGTGCTGTCCGGGGCATGGGAGCGTCTTGAGACGGGCAGGGCGGATATCGTGATTGCGCCAGACATGCATTTCCGCTCATCGTCAGAAATCAATTCGCGCAAGCTCTACAGCGTGATGAACGTCTACGTCGCCGCGCCGGATCACCCTATCCATCAGGAGCCGGAGCCGCTCTCTGAGGTCACGCGCGTGAAATACCGCGGCGTGGCGGTCGCGGATACCGCCCGAGAGCGCCCGGTGTTAACGGTACAGTTGCTGGATAAACAGCCGCGACTGACGGTAACGTCGCTGGAAGATAAGCGACAGGCGCTCCTGGCGGGGCTGGGCGTGGCGACTATGCCGTACCCGTTTGTTGAAAAGGACATTGCAGAAGGGCGGTTGCGCGTCGTCAGCCCGGAATACACCAGCGAAGTGGATATTATTATGGCGTGGCGTCGCGATAGCATGGGCGAAGCCAAATCGTGGTGTTTGCGTGAAATTCCCAAGCTCTTTGCCCACCACAACAAATAAGCGTAGGCCCGGTAAGCGTAAGCGCCACCGGGCAGAATTTACGCGCTTGCCTTAGGATCCGGACCAAAGCGGTTTTCGCCCGGCGTTCCGCTCTGACAGTTGAAAATCAAAATCACGATCCAGCCGATAAGCGGGATCAACAGCAACAGCAGCCACCACGCCGAACGATCGGTGTCGTGGAGACGACGAAACAGTACGGCCCATGAAGGCAGCAGAACTAACACACCATAAATGGTGGTGAGAATGCCTTCACCCCCCTCGCGTTCCCAGCCGAGGATCTTGTCCACAATGCCCAGCACCATAATCAGGACGAAGTTCACCAGAACGAACATCCAGTACTCTTTACGGCGGGCACGGCCACCAAAACCAAAATAGTTGCGCAGTACCTTTAAATACCAGTCCATTTTTCCTTGCCTCTTAATCAGTCAATCACTTGTTTTCTAAGCGATCGAGGTAAGGATAGATGTATGCTGTGAATTAAAAAAGGGAATCAATTGATTCCCTAAATAATTATCCGAAACGCACGTCGCGCCCGTGCGGTTCATCCAGGTCCTGCCACGGGCCAATGGAGATAATGCCCGTTGGGTTGATGGTCTTATGACTGCGGAAATAATGGGTGCGAATATGGTCAAAATTGACCGTCTCCGCAATCCCCGGCATCTGATAGATGTCACGCAGGAAACCGTGCAGGTTCAGATAATCGCTGATGCGATGCTTGTCGCACTTGAAGTGGGTGACATATACCGGATCAAAGCGGATCAGCGTCGTCCACAGGCGGATGTCTGCTTCAGTGAGGCGATCGCCCGTTAAATAACGATGCTGGCCGAGGATCTGCTCCAGGCGCTCCAGGGATCCAAACACGTTGCCGACCGCTTCGTCGTACGCTTCCTGACTGGTGGCAAAGCCCGCTTTGTAGACGCCGTTGTTGACGTTGTCGTAGATCCAGCCGTTCAGCTCGTCAATTTTCTCGCGCAGCTCAACCGGGTAGTAATCCCCGGCGCGGGCACCGTGTGCGTCAAACGCGGTATTGAACATGCGAATGATTTCAGCGGATTCATTGCTGACGATCGTCTGGTTTTTCTTGTCCCACAGCACAGGCACCGTTACGCGTCCGGTGTAGTGCGGATCGGCGCGCAGATAGAGCTGATACAGGAAATCGTGATGATAAAGCTCATCACCCGTCGCGGCAGGGAAGTCACTGTCGAACGTCCAGCCGTTTTCCAGCATCAGCGGGTTGACCACCGAAACCGGAATTAACGATTCGAGGCCTTTAAGTTTGCGCACAATCAGCGTGCGGTGCGCCCACGGACAGGCGAGAGAAACGTACAGATGATAACGATCTTTCTCCGCCGCAAAGCCCCCTTCGCCACTCGGGCCGGGTGCGCCGTCGGCGGTCAGCCAGTTACGGAAGGCCGAAACAGAGCGCTTAAAGCGTCCACCGGTGGATTTGGTGTCATACCAGACATCCTGCCAGACGCCGTCTACGAGTTGTCCCATTTTTTTCTCCTCCGTCAGATAGCAAAAGCGAGGAGATGTCTCCTCGCTTTGAATGTAATCAGTATAGCCTGCTTACCACTTCTTATTCAGAAGACGGTCGATGCTGTAGGCACCCGGGCCCGTGATAGCCAGCAGCAGGAAGCCACCCGCGATGGTCAGGTTTTTCATGAACATCAGGGAGTTCACGCCTTCCGCAAAGTTGCTGTGGAAGATGAACGCGGTCAGCAGGGTAAAGCCTGCGGTGAACAGCGCCGTGGTGCGGGTCAGGAAACCGAACAGCACTGCCAGGCCGCCGCCGAACTCAAGCAGAATGGTCAGTGGCAGCAGGAACCCCGGCACGCCCATCGCTTCCATATACTGCTGAGTGCCCGCATAGCCGGTAATTTTGCCCCAGCCTGCGGTGATGAACAGAATTGGCATCAGAATACGCGCTACCAGTACACCAACATCTTCTAATTTTTTCATTTTACTCTCCAGGAAACCACATCAGCGGCTAAACGTTATTTGCGTGCAAATTCGGGTAGATACCGCGTCTTTGCTGTCGATGGAGAGGAGTGTAAACGGGGCGGATGGCAATTGTTAGCAAGGAAAACTGTTAATCTTCTTCAAAGATATTGAGTAAGGGAGCGTGCGGGCTGGTGCCCTCACCCCATCCCTCTCCCACAGGGAGAGGGGGCAAAAACAAAAAACGGTAACCAGGGTTACCGTTTTGCTTTTTTCACCGCAACTGCTGCTGTCGCAGCGTGGTTTTCACCAGACGCCAGGCGCTCCAGGCGCCAAAGCCGCGACGTGCCCAGCGGATCAGCATGTTAGGATGCCGAACCGACCAGATCGCCATCACGCTGCTGCCGACCAGCGCCCATGAACGCAGGCTCAGGACCGTGTTCCAGCCGCGGTCAAACCGATGCGTGGCTTCAACCCAGTCGCGACGGCTGGCAGACAGATCCAGTCGCTGCTGCTGGATTTGGCTCAACAGATACGCTTTCCGCTTTTGACGTTCGGCTTTGTCGCTCACGACTTATCATCCTCCAGCAGGGCGCGGTCGTTGGCCAGCTCCTGGCGCGTATGACGCAGGAAGGTCGACGTGCGCGCTTTATGCAGGGTCCAGATACCGCCTATCAGCGCCGCCACCAGCAGAACCACGGTAGTCGCAATCATCGCGTTCAGACGATACTGTGGATCGATAGCCCAGATGATTAACACCATCAGGCTCATCAGACCAAACGCGGCAAAGAGCATCGTAAGCCCAAGCATGAGCAGCATCTGGAAGAGGTTGGCTTTCTCCTCTTCCAGCTCCACTACCGCAAGCCGGACGCGCGTTTCGGCAATCCCGACCAGCGTCGTAAGAATACGCTGGCCAATGCCGAGGACGTTTTTAGCAGGCCCTTGTGCGTGACGTGGATCTTCCATAATCAACGACGCGTCAGCAGGACACCCAGCACCACACCCACTGCGGCGCCAATACCCACACCCGTCCATGGATTATCACGTACATATTCGTCTGCGCGCGCAGCCGCTTCGCGGGTCTGTTTCGCCAGTGCATCACCGGTTTCACCCAGACGGTAACGGCTCTCTTTCAGTGCCTGCTCCGCTTTGCTGCGCAGTTTGCTGACTTCTTCTTTCGATTTATCGGCAGAAGAGTTCAGCACCTCTTCCAGGGTGTCCGCCAGGGATTTCAGTTCAGCGCGCAGATTTTCTGAAGTTGTATCTTTTGACATGATTCTCTCCTGTTGAGATTTCCGTTAACTCAATAATCGCGAGCTTCCAGCGCTTTCAGTTCGTCCTGCGCCTCTTGCAACTTCCTCTCGCGCTTGGCAATTTTTTCCGCATCACCTTTCTCTTTCGCTTCTTGCAGGTCTTGACGGCGCTCGGCTATCTCGTCCTTCTGTTCAGCGATTTTTTCCTGATGATCGGCACGCAGCTTGCTGTCCGTACAGTTGTCTTTCACTTCGCGCAACGCTTTTTTCAGTCCGTCGATCCGGTGCTGATTGTTATGCTTTTCGGCATAACTGATTTCGCGTTGGATATCCTGTTCTTTCTCCTGACAAAGAGACATAGCGAAGGAAGCTGTGCTTAAAGAAAAAAGGGCCAGAGCCAGGGTGATGCGGTATTTCATTATAGAAACCTTCCATTGTGTTACGGCGTAAGCCGTGTTCCAGAACTAAGCGGAGAACATCTGAGGGGTGCTCCGCGTACTTAAGCATAGTAAGTAAACGGGAGTTTCACCAAAGTAGGTGAAAATATTCGGAATATTAGTCGTTAACCAAATCGATGCGACGTGTCGCGTAACCGTGACATCCAGGAGGCGACGTGGCTGTCATCATCCTGTTGCGCAATGATGTAACCCTGCGGCAGCGTGCGGTCCAGCACGGCTTTCGCCGCGGCGCTTTGCGCACTGGAGTCAAATTTTATCAGCAGCACATCGTCTTGCGGCGTGATGCTCTTAAAGCGAATCCCGTTTGCGTCGAGATGATGCCAGATGGAAAAACCATCCGGCACGCTGGTTCCCTGGCTCACAGGACGGATAGCCAGCGTCGACTCCTGATGCTGTAGCGCAGACCACAGCAGGATAAGAGCGCTGAACATCATCAGCGCGACGATGGCGTAAGAGAAGCGGCGCAGCGCGAGCGGGGAGATAACCATCGTTAACCCCTGGCCCCGTATTTCTTCTTCCACAGTACGACCAGGGACCCGACCAGGCCAAACACCAGCAGAACGACGGGCAGCAGCATCAGGCAAGACATCAGTTGGTCTTCGTATTTCATAAAGACCGGCGTTTTACCCAGCGCGTAGCCGAGCGTGGTCAGGATCAGCACCCACAGCAAGCCGCTCATCCAGTTAAAGAACTGGAAGCGCGTGCTGCTCAGGCCGGACAGGCCCGCAATGGTGGGCAGTAGGGTGCGTACGAATGCGATAAAGCGGCCGATCAGCAAGGCGGAAAGCCCATGCTTATGGAAAAGGTGGTGCGCTCGCTGGTGGTAATGGGCCGGAAGGTGCGAAAGCCAGTTCTGAACGATTCGCGTGTTACCCAGCCATCGCCCCTGAATGTAACTCACCCAGCAGCCCAGGCTGGCGGCAATGGTTAAAAGCAGGACCGTTTGCGGGAAAGCCATTGCCCCTTTTGCACAAAGCACCCCGACCAGCACCAGCAGGCTGTCGCCCGGTAAAAAGGCAGCAGGCAGCAGACCGTTCTCAAGGAACAGGATCATAAATAATACAAAGTAGAGCATGCCAATCATGGACGGGTTGGCCAGCGTTTCGAAATCCTGAGCCCAGAGGGCGTTCAGTAGTTGGGTCAAAAGTTCCATTCAGTGTTCCTGGAAATCGGTTAACGTCACGCCTGTAATTCGGGAAATACAGCACGGCGACATTGTTATGATTTCATTATGGTCGCTCGCGGACACATTGATGTGTGGCCAACACTGTTCCCTGTTAATTGGCTGGTTAGCAAGCACTAACTTACAAAATAACGAAGTGAATCCAATTGTAACAAAGCCCGACGTTCTGCGTCACAGAATTTGAGGGGAAACACGATTTTGGCGTAAGCCACGGAGGGGAGCGAGAAATTTTACAAAGGCTGACACTATAGAGGTTTTCTTACCCTGTCTGGCCGGAAGGCGCGGCGGTGCGCCTGCCAGCAGTTCGGGGCGTTATTTTGCGAGATTGGTCGCGGTATCGAGGTGAACGACCGGATTATCGGCAAAAAGATAGCGGTCAGCGTTAAATTCAAAGTCATCACTTGTTTCATTAAACAGCATCTGTTTGGTGTTCTCCAGATGCTGCCACATTGCCAGTTTCGCCGCATGCGGATCTTTACGAATCAGGGCTTTAAGAATCTGGTCGTGATCGTCACACCAGTTATCTACCGTGCGGGAATCAATGTGATCGTGCAGTTTCTTCCAGTACGGGTTGTGAACGCGCTGAGTCCACATTTTTTCAACGATTGCCGCCAGCGCCGTGTTCTGAGTCGCAAGGGCGACCTGGACGTGGAATTGCAGGTCCCATTCAGAATCGCGGAAACATTTTTCTTTACGCGCGTGATCCTGGATTTCCATCAGCTTCATGATGTCCTGCTTGGTCACCTGCGTCGCAGCAAATTCCGCAATGTTGCTTTCAATCAGCTGGCGAGCCTGGAGAAGCTCAAACGGACCGTAGCTGGCAAATTCCAGACTTTCGTCCGGGGTGGGGGAGTGTTTCGCCTGGCTGGAAATCACATGAATGCCGGAACCTTTGCGTACCTCAACATACCCTTCCACTTCCAGCATGATGATGGCTTCGCGGACCACCGTGCGGCTGACGCTTTTTTCATCCGCAATGAAACGCTCAGCGGGAAGTTTATCACCGACAAGATAGACCCCTTGCTCGATGCGATCTTTCAGCTCGGCGGCAAGTTGTTGATATAAACGACGTGATTCGGTGATTTCCATATGCGCTCCAGGCAGGGTACGGCGAATGATTTGTTATACCACTTTTGCGTGCCAGTCTCCAGATTTCGCCATCAAAAAAGCCGCCCGGAGGCGGCTTTTGCGTCGTTCTTGCCGGGTGGCGCTACGCTTACCCGACCTACTATTTTATTGGATTTTGTAGGCCGGGTAAGGCGGAGCCGCCACCCGGCACAACAACGCTAACTATGCGTCGCCGGTCCCCCGAGGGACTCTTTCGCAAGTTCATCTGCGGATTTGCTTTTCAGCACCGTCCAGATAACCACCGCACCCAACAGGTCGAAGACAGCCAGTACCGCGAACAGTGGGCTGAAACCAATCGTATCCGCCAGCGCGCCGACCACCAGTGCAAACAGGGTACTTGCGGTCCAGGCGGCCATCCCGGTCAGGCCGTTGGCGGTGGCGACTTCGTTACGACCAAACACGTCGGACGAGAGCGTAATCAGCGCACCGGACAGAGACTGGTGAGCAAAGCCCCCGATACACAGCAGGGCGATAGCCACGTAAGGGCTGGTGAACAGGCCGATCATACCCGGGCCGATCATCAGCAGGGCGCCCATGGTGACCACCATCTTACGGGACACAATCAGGTTCACGCCAAACCAGCGCTGGAACAGCGGTGGCAGGTAGCCGCCGACGATACAGCCCAGGTCTGCAAACAGCATTGGCATCCAGGCGAACATCGCGATCTCTTTCAGGTTAAAGCCGTAAACTTTAAACATGAACAGTGGGATCCAGGCGTTAAACGTACCCCAGGCCGGTTCTGCCAGGAAGCGTGGCAGGGCGATACCCCAGAACTGACGGGTGCCCAGGATCTGCCAGACGGACATCTTTTTGCCGTTGTCGGTCTGATGCTGGGATTCCTGACCATTAATAATGTAGTCACGTTCTTCGTCAGACAGCTTTTTCTGGTCGCGCGGGTGTTTATAGAAAATCAGCCACGCCATGGCCCAGGCAAAGCTCAGCACACCGGAGATGATGAACGCCATCTGCCAGCTGTGCATCACAATCGCCCACACCACCAGTGGCGGAGCAATCATCGCCCCGATGGAGGAGCCCACGTTGAAGTAACCGACAGCGATAGAACGCTCTTTTGCCGGGAACCATTCAGAGCTGGCTTTCAGACCCGCGGGGATCATCGCCGCTTCGGCAGCACCTACCGCACCACGCGCCAGCGCCAGTCCGCCCCAGCTGCCGGCCAGCGCGGTCGCCCCACAGAAGACGGCCCAGGCTACAGCAAAGAAGGCATAACCAATTTTTGTACCCAGAATATCAAGAACATAACCTGCAACAGGCTGCATTACGGTGTAAGCGGCAGAGTAAGCCGCAATGATGTAAGAGTATTGCTGCGTGGAGATATGTAACTCTTCCATCAACGTTGGCGCCGCTGCTGCCACGGTGTTACGTGTCAGGTAGCCCAGCACGGTGCCGAGCGTCACCAGTGCGATCATGTACCAACGTAACCCTTTAATTTTACGCATGTAAAACCTCATCGTTATGTTATTTCCGTGTCGGGACACGGCAACAACTCAACCGTTGCCGGGAGCTGTTCTGTAACGGGAGGGGCGTAACCGGGAACCTGTCCCGGAACGGCCCGAACCTTGCCATTAGTAATCGTGCTAAGTCGGCTTCCGTACCGTTAAATCCGATGTATCAAACACCGGTAATGCATTCTGTCGGCTTATAGTTTGCGACGGCGAAAAGATAACTTGTCATACAACTTTAAAAGGTGAGTGACATCACAAAAGTGTGAATCTTTGTAGGGACATTATGCGGCACGCGCAAAGCCAGAACTGGCGCGGTCTGGGAGAGGGTTTACCCCTTTGAGGGTAATTTATTTGTCGACGTTTATTGATCTAACTCACGAAAAAAACGTCGGACTCTGGAAATTGGTGTGATAACTTTGCAGCATCTGAACATAAGCTTTCTGACGCTCCCGTAATGAGGAAGACGATAATGACACCGTTTATGACCGACGATTTTCTGTTAGATACCGAATTTGCTCGCCGCCTGTACCACGACTACGCAAAAGACCAGCCGATTTTCGACTACCACTGCCATTTACCGCCGCAGCAGGTTGCCGAAAATTACCGTTTCAAAAACCTGTATGATATCTGGCTGAAGGGTGACCACTATAAGTGGCGCGCAATGCGCACCAACGGCGTGGCCGAGCGCCTGTGTACCGGCGACGCGACCGATCGCGAGAAGTTTGACGCCTGGGCCGCTACTGTTCCCCACACCATCGGTAACCCGTTATACCACTGGACGCACCTCGAACTGCGTCGTCCGTTTGGTATCACCGGCAAGCTGCTCTCTCCCGCCACGGCGGATGAAATCTGGGATCAGTGCAACGACCTGCTGGCGCAGGATAGCTTCTCGGCGCGCGGCATCATGAAGCAGATGAACGTGAAGATGGTGGGCACCACCGACGATCCTGTCGACTCTCTGGAGCACCACGCGGTTGTCGCGAAGGACAGCACGTTTGACATCAAAGTGCTGCCAAGCTGGCGCCCGGATAAAGCCTTCAACATCGAGCTGCCGACCTTTAACGACTACATGGCGAAGCTGGCGGAAGTGTCTGACACCGATATCCGTCGCTTTGGCGATCTGCAAACCGCGCTGACCAAACGTCTGGATCACTTTGCCGCACACGGCTGTAAAGTGTCTGACCACGCGCTGGACGTAGTGCTGTTCGCGGAATCCAGCGAAGCTGAGCTGGACAGCATTCTGGCGCGTCGTCTCTCCGGCGAAGCCCTGAGTGAGCACGAAGTGGCGCAGTTTAAAACGGCGGTACTGGTATTCCTCGGTGCGGAATATGCCCGCCGCGGCTGGGTTCAGCAGTATCACATCGGCGCGCTGCGTAATAACAACCAGCGTCAGTTCAAACTGCTGGGCGCGGACGTGGGCTTTGACTCCATCAACGACCGTCCGATGGCGGAAGAGCTGTCAAAACTGCTGAGCAAACAGAACGAGCAAAACCTGCTGCCAAAAACCATCCTTTACTGCCTGAACCCACGCGATAACGAAGTGCTGGGCACCATGATCGGCAACTTCCAGGGCGAAGGGATGCCGGGCAAGATGCAGTTCGGTTCCGGCTGGTGGTTTAACGATCAGAAAGACGGCATGGAGCGTCAGATGACGCAGCTGGCGCAGCTCGGCCTGTTGAGCCGCTTCGTTGGCATGCTGACCGACAGCCGCAGTTTCCTCTCCTATACCCGCCATGAATATTTCCGCCGCATTCTGTGCCAGATGATTGGCCGCTGGGTGCACGCGGGCGAAGCGCCAGCAGATATCCAGCTGCTGGGCGAAATGGTGAGAAACATCTGCTTTAACAATGCGCGTGACTACTTCGCCATTGAACTGAACTAAGGCCGTTTGAGGTTGATATGCAATACATCAAAATCCATTCGCTGGATAACGTTGCCGTCGCGCTGGCCGATTTAGCCGAAGGGACGGAAGTGACCTTCGACAACCAGTCGGTGACGTTACGCCAGGCCATTGGACGTGGACATAAGTTTGCCCTGATCCCCATCGCGAAAGGGGAGAACGTGGTGAAGTACGGTTTGCCCATCGGTCATGCGCTGGCGGATATTGCGCCGGGTGAATACATTCATTCCCACAATACCCGCACCAATCTCAGCGATCTGGACGAGTACAGCTATCAACCTGACTTCCAGGCAGAAGAAGGACAGGCGGCCGATCGTGAGGTGCAGATCTACCGCCGCGCCAGCGGCGAGGTGGGGATCCGCAATGAACTGTGGATCCTCCCGACCGTCGGCTGCGTGAACGGGATCGCGCGTCAAATTCAGACGCGTTTCCTGAAAGAGACTAACAATGCTGAAGGCACCGACGGCGTGCATCTGTTCAGCCACACCTACGGTTGTTCCCAGCTGGGCGACGACCACATCAATACCCGCACCATGCTGCAAAATATGGTGCGCCACCCGAACGCGGGGGCGGTGCTGGTGATTGGCCTCGGCTGTGAAAACAATCAGGTTGACGCCTTCCGCGATACGCTGGGCGAGTTCGATCCTGAGCGCGTGCACTTTATGGTGTGTCAGCACCAGGACGACGAAGTGGAAGCGGGCGTCGAACAACTGCACCAGCTGTACGAGGTGATGCGTCACGACAAGCGCGAGCCGGGCAAGCTGAGCGAACTGAAGTTTGGCCTGGAGTGCGGCGGGTCTGACGGGCTTTCCGGCATTACCGCTAACCCGATGCTGGGCCGCTTCTCGGATTATGTGATTGCCAACGGCGGCACCACGGTGCTGACCGAAGTGCCGGAGATGTTCGGCGCAGAGCGCATTCTGATGAGCCACTGTCGCGACGAAGAGACGTTTGAGAAGACCGTCACCATGGTGAACGACTTCAAACAGTACTTCATTGCCCACAATCAGCCGATTTACGAGAACCCGTCGCCGGGGAACAAGGCGGGCGGAATCACCACGCTGGAGGAGAAATCCCTCGGCTGCACCCAGAAAGCGGGGGCCAGCCAGGTGGTGGATGTTCTGCGCTACGGCGAACGCCTGAAAACCCACGGCCTGAACCTGCTGAGCGCACCGGGTAACGATGCGGTCGCCACCAGCGCGCTGGCGGGGGCGGGCTGCCATATGGTGCTGTTCAGTACCGGCCGCGGTACGCCGTACGGCGGGTTTGTGCCGACGGTTAAAATTGCCACCAACAGCGAGCTGGCGGCAAAGAAAAAGCACTGGATCGATTTCGACGCAGGGCAGCTGATCCACGGCAAAGCGATGCCGCAGCTGCTGAGCGAGTTCGTGGACGCTATCGCAGAGTTCGCCAGCGGCAGGCAGACCTGTAACGAGAAGAACGACTTCCGCGAGCTGGCGATTTTTAAGAGTGGTGTGACGCTGTAAGCTGGGTGCGGGCTGGTGCCCTCACCCCAACCCTCCCCACAGGGAGAGGGTGCAAACACTAAAAACGGCAACACATGTTGCCGTTTTGCATTTACCTTGTAGGCCCGGTAAGGCGTAGCCGCCACCGGGCTTTTCTTTTTAACTGCGCAGGGCGTTCTTCGCTAAACGCGCATCTTCCGCCTGACAGGCTGCGGCGGTAAACAGCACGTCGGTAGAGGAGTTCAGCGCAGTCTCGCAGGAATCCTGCAATACGCCGATAATGAAGCCGACCGCGACAACCTGCATGGCAATCTCGTTCGGGATACCGAACATGTTACAGGCCAGCGGGATCAGCAGCAGCGATCCGCCCGCCACGCCGGATGCGCCACAGGCACACAGTGATGCAACGACGCTCAGCAGCAGCGCGGTTGGCAGATCCACCGGAATACCCAGCGTATGCACCGCCGCCAGCGTCAGCACGGTGATGGTGATCGCCGCACCCGCCATGTTCACGGTCGCACCCAGCGGGATCGACACGGAATAGGTATCGCGATCCAGGTTCAGCTTCTCCGCCAGCGCCATGTTGACCGGAATGTTCGCCGCCGAGCTGCGGGTAAAGAAGGCATACACGCCGCTCTCGCGCAGGCAAGTCAGCACCAGCGGATACGGGTTGCGGCGGATCTGCCAGAACACCAGCAGCGGGTTGATCACCAGCGCCACCAGCAGCATACAGCCGACCAGGACGACCAGCAGCTGCGCGTAGCCCCACAGTGCGTCGAAACCGGTAGTGGCCAGCGTCGAAGAAACCAGACCAAAGATACCGACTGGTGCAAAGCGAATCACCAGCTTCACCATGAAAGTCACGGCATTGGACAAATCGTTGACCAGGTTTTTCGTGGTCTCGTTGCCATGACGCAGCGCGAAGCCCAGACCAATCGCCCAGACCAGGATGCCAATGTAGTTTCCGCTCATCAGTGCGGTGATGGGGTTAGAGACCATGCTCATCAGCAGGCCGCGAAGGACTTCCACAATCCCGGACGGCGGGGTGATATCACCGGCCGCGCTGGTCAGGTGCAGCGTAGACGGGAACAGGAAGCTAAACACAACGGCCGTTAAGGCAGCAGAGAAGGTTCCCAGCAGATACAGGAACAGAATAGGGCGAATGTTGGTTTTTTGTCCGTGCTGGTGGTTGGCAATCGACGCCATCACCAGCATCAGCACCAGTACCGGGGCGACGGCCTTCAGGGCGCCCACAAACAGCGTCCCGAGCAGTCCCGTGGCCTCCGCGGCAGGTTTCGACACCATGGCCAGCAGAATACCCAGTACCAACCCGACCAGAATTTGTTTTACAAGACTGCCCTGCGCCAGGCGCGCGAACAGACCGCGTGATTGTGTGCTCATACGTTATTCCTGAGTGAAATTGCGTTCCATCCTGGATGTGCTCTAAGTCACATTTATTTCCGGATGTAAGTAAATGTTTGCCTGGTCGAGTATAGGGAATACGTGAAAGGAGGGAAGCGTAAAATGCTGGATTTTACGTGTTGCGTCATGTTTTTTAACTATTGGTTAACGAAAGCGCCGGGTAGCGCTACGCTTACCCGGCCTGCATTGCATTTCCCCCTCTCCCTGTGGGAGAGGGTTGGGGTGAGGGCATCAGCCCGCACCGAACGTTGCACTAAACCTGCTGCTTCTTATCGTGCTGGCGGTTAACCCAGGTATTGATAATCAGCGTCACCAGCAGAATGCCAAACACCACGCCGAGCGAAATGGCGATCGGGATATGGTAGAAATCGACGATCAGCATCTTGATACCGATAAACACCAGAATCACCGACAGGCCGTACTTCAGCATTGAGAAGCGCTCTGCCGCGCCTGCCAGCAGGAAGTACATCGCACGCAGGCCGAGGATGGCGAACAGATTCGAGGTCAGAACGATGAACGGGTCGGTGGTAACTGCGAAGATAGCCGGGATACTGTCCACCGCGAAAATCACGTCGCTCAGCTCGACCAGAATCAGCACCAGCAGCAGCGGGGTGGCGAACAGCAGGCCGTTCTTACGCACGAAGAAATGCTCGCTCTCGATCTTGTCCGTCATGCGCAGATGACCCCGGAACCACTTCACCAACGGCTTATCACCGATACCGGTATCGTCTTCTTTCGCCAGCGCCATTTTGACCCCGGTGAACAGCAGGAACGCACCAAATACATACAACAGCCATTCGAACTGGGTAATCAGCCAGCTACCGGCGAAGATCATGATGGTACGCAGGACAATAGCGCCCAGAACGCCGTACACCAGCACGCGGCGTTGCAGAGCCGCAGGCACGGCGAAGTAACTGAACAGCATCAGCCAGACGAAGACGTTATCAACCGCCAGTGCTTTTTCAATCAGATAGCCGGTGAGGAAGGCGAGTGCCTGAGGATCGGCCACCGCGCGGCCTTCGGTTGAGGCCAGATACCACCAGAAGGCGGCGCAGAAAAGAAGTGAGAGGGTAACCCATACCAGCGACCAGACGGCGGCTTGCTTGACGCTCATGCCGTGTTCGCCGCGACGACCCTGCAAAAAGAGGTCGATCGCCAGCATGATGAGCACGACAACCGCGAATCCGCCCCACAGCATTGGAGTGCCGACAGAATGCATACTATTTTCCTTACACATAAAAAACAAAAACGGCTATGGTCAGAAGACGATAGCCGTTAGCTTTTTATGCATAGACCTCGCCTTCCGGCAAGGTCTCACTTACAACCTCGAAGGTTGCCCGGCGACCGGATGCGGTTTTGCACGCATCGTAATGACGATCCACCGGCGAAGAAGTTACTCCCCTTTGCAGGTAACAAATTATGTCAGACCATCGGTTTCGTCAATGGTCTGCACGATTTCATTACACAGCTTTACGCGACGGCTTCCACATTCACGCCGTCTGCGGGGAAAATCACGCCAGTCTGTCGGCGGATCTCCGTTTGCAGCTTCGCCGTGGTGCGGCTGATTGCCAGCCCCGGGTGGTTCACTTCGTTGTCTTCTACCAGACGGGCGAAGACCTCTGCCTCATAGAGCATAGTGTTAATATGCTGAGGCTGCGTCAGCTCCTGCGCTTTGCCGCCGCGGGGAACGATGCTTAGCTTCTGGCATTCGGAGATTTTTTCGATCACCAGCGAGCCGTCTTCGCCCTGAATTTCGCTTGGCAGTACGGAGTCACTGACCTTCGAGTGCTGCAACGTCACGCTGAAATCACCGTAGTCCAGCACCACAACGCCATGTGCATCCACGCCGCTCTCCAGCAGGCTGGCGGTGGCCGTTACGCCGTGCGGTTCACCCCACAGGGCGACCGCAGAGGCCAGGCAGTAAAAACCGATATCCATAATCGAGCCATTCGAGAAGGCCGGGTTAAAGGTGTTCGGGTTTTCGCCGTCCAGGTAGCGCTGGTAGCGCGAGGAATACTGGCAGTAGTTGATAAAGGCTTTACGCACTTTGCCAATTTTCGGCAGGGACTGCTGCAACAGCAGGAAGTTCGGCAGGCTGGCGGTTTTGAACGCTTCAAACAGCACCACCTGGTTTTCCCGGGCAAGCGCAATGGCGGCTTCCACTTCCTCAATATTCGAGGCCAGCGGCTTCTCGCAAATCACGTGTTTTTTGTGGCTGAGGAACAGCTTCGTTTGCGGGAAATGCAGAGAATTCGGGCTGGCAATATAGACCGCGTCAATGGCGTCGCTTTGCGCCATCTCATCGAGCGAGGTGAACAGATGTTCAACCAGGTAGTCATTCGCAAAACTCTGCGCCTGCTCAAGGCTGCGGGAATAGACTGCGGTGAGCTTATATTTGCCGGTTTCGTGGGCGGCGTCGACGAACTGGCGCGTGATCCAGTTCGTACCGATGACTGCGAAACGTATCATAAACGTTTACGTACTCCGTAGCAGGGAACTTAAAACCACTGTAGCACGTCATCATGACATTTCGCGTGCGCTACTGCGCATTACTCTTTAACGATAAATGCGTCAGCCACAAACGGGTATCAAACTCCAGCTGGTGGTACTGTGGCTCCATGTGGCAGCACAGGGAATAGAAGGCTTTGTCGTGCTCTTTCTCTTTCAGGTGCGCCAGCTCGTGTACCACGATCATCCGCAGAAAGGCTTCCGGCGCGTTACGGAAAACGGTCGCGACGCGGATCTCCGCTTTAGCCTTCAGCTTGCCGCCCTGCACGCGGGAGATGGCGGTATGCAGGCCGAGCGCGTTTTTCAGCACATGGATCTTATTGTCGTACATCACCTTGTTGATCGGCGGGGCGCTCTTAAGATACTGGTTTTTCAGATCCTGCGTATACTGCCAGAGGGCTTTGTCAGTCGCGAAATCATGCGTGCCCGGGTAGCGTTTTTCCAGCACCGCACCGAGCTTTCCCGCGGCAATCAGGTCACGAACCTGGGAAAGTAAATGCTCCGGATAGCCCTGGAGATAAGTCAGCTGGTTCATCAAAACCCCAAAATAGTGTGAAAACGGGTATACTCACGCACCCTTTTCAGGGATACGCCAAATTTTACCATTCAGGAGGGCCGATGAGCCACTTAGACAACGGTTTCCGTTCACTCAACCTTAAACGTTTCCCGGAAACGGACGACGTGAACCCGCTTCAGGCGTGGGAAGCGGCGGATGAATATCTGCTGCAACAGTTGGATGAGACTGAAATCAGCGGCCCGGTTCTGATCCTGAATGACGCGTTTGGCGCGCTGGCCTGCGCGCTGGCGGAACATGCGCCTTACAGTATCGGCGATTCTTACTTAAGCGAACTGGCGACGCGTGAAAACCTGCGCCATAACGACATCGAAGAGTCCAGCGTGAAGTTCCTCGACAGCACCGCGGACTACCCGCAGGCGCCGGGCGTGGTGCTGATTAAGGTGCCAAAAACCATGGCGCTGCTGGAGCAGCAACTGCGCGCGCTGCGTAAAGTCGTCACGCCAGAAACCCGCATTATCGCGGGTGCCAAAGCGCGTGATATTCACACCTCGACGCTGGAGCTGTTCGAGAAGGTCCTCGGCCCGACCACCACGACGCTTGCCTGGAAAAAAGCACGCCTTATCAACTGCACCTTCAGCGCACCGGCGCTGGCCGACGCGCCAGAAACGCTGAGCTGGAAACTGGAAGGTACCGACTGGACCATCCACAACCACGCGAACGTCTTTTCCCGTACCGGTCTGGATATCGGGGCGCGTTTCTTTATGGAACATCTGCCGGAAAATCTTGAGGGTGAGATTGTCGACCTGGGCTGCGGCAATGGCGTGATTGGCCTGACGCTGCTGGCGAAGAACCCGGAGGCCAGCGTGGTGTTCAGCGACGAATCGCCAATGGCGGTGGCCTCCAGCCGTCTGAACGTGGAAACTAACCTGCCTGAAGCGCTGGATCGCTGCGAGTTTATGATCAATAACGCGCTGTCGGGCGTAGAGCCTTTCCGCTTCAACGCGGTATTCTGTAACCCGCCGTTCCACCAGAAGCACGCCCTGACGGATAACGTCGCGTGGGAGATGTTCCACCACGCGCGCCGCTGCCTGAAAATCAACGGCGAGCTGTATATCGTGGCGAACCGCCACCTGGACTACTTCCACAAGCTGAAGAAGATTTTCGGCAACTGCGTCACCATTGCCACCAATAACAAATTCGTGGTGCTGAAAGCGGTGAAGCTGGGGCGTCGTCGCTAAATAACCAGTGCAAGCTGGGTGCCCTGCGCAATCGCCCGCCGCGCATCCAGCTCCATCGCCACGTCGCACCCGCCGATCAAATGCACCGTTTTACCCGCTTCGCGCAGCGGATCGGCCAGATCGCGCTTTGGCTCCTGTCCGGCGCACAAAATCACATGATCCACGCGCAGCAGCTGCGGTTCACCACCGATCAGCACATGCAGCCCGTCGTCGTCGATCTTCTGGTAGCTCACCGCCGGCATCATCTTCACCCCGCGCGAGAGCAGGGTGGCGCGGTGGATCCAGCCAGTAGTTTTGCCCAGCCCTTCACCCGGCTTGCTGGCCTTACGCTGGAGCATCACGATCTGACGCGGGCTTTTCGGCAGCTGCGGCCCTTCCGGGCGTAAACCGCCGGACTGACTGAGACTGGTATCAATGCCCCATTCCACGCAGAACTCAGCGATGTTCTGGCTGGTGGCTTCGCCCGGCTGGCTTAAATACATCGCGGTATCAAAACCGATCCCGCCGCAGCCGATAATCGCCACCTTCTCGCCAACCGGCGCTTTGTCGCGCAGCACGTCCAGATAGCTCAATACCTTCGGATGATCGATACCCTCGATCGCAGGGGTGCGCGGGGCGATCCCACTCGCGAGGATCACCTCGTCGAAACCGATCAGATCCGCCGCGCTGACAAACTGGTTAAGCCGCAGCTCGACGCCCGTCAGCTCGATCATCCGGCGGTAGTAGCGCAGCGTTTCGTAGAACTCCTCTTTGCCGGGGATCTGTTTGGCGATATTAAACTGCCCGCCAATCTCCCCCTGCGCATCAAACAGCGTCACGCCGTGCCCGCGCGAGGCGGCATTGACCGCAAACGCCAGGCCCGCCGGGCCAGCGCCCACCACGGCCAGGCGTTTTTTATTGACCGTCGTAACCACCGGCATTTTGGTTTCATGGCAGGCGCGGGGGTTAACGAGGCAGGAGGTGACTTTGCCAGCGAAGATTTGATCCAGACAGGCCTGGTTACAGCCGATGCAGGTGTTGATCTCATCCGCACGGCCGCTTTGCGCTTTGGAGAGCAGTTCGGCATCCGCGAGGAACGGACGCGCCATCGAGACCATATCGGCGTCGCCGCGGGAGATCACATCGTCCGCCACCTGCGGGTCGTTAATGCGGTTAGTGGCCACCAGCGGAACGGAGACTTTGCCTTTCAGCTTGCGCGTTACCCAGCTGAACGCCGCACGCGGCACCGGCGTGGCGATGGTGGGGATGCGCGCTTCGTGCCAGCCAATCCCGGTGTTGATAATGGTGGCACCGGCGTCTTCAATTGCCTGCGCCAGCTGCACGGTTTCGTCGAAGGTGCCGCCGCCTTCCACCAGGTCGAGCATCGACAGGCGGAAGATGATAATAAAATCCGCACCCGCACGTTCACGCACCGCGCGCACCACCTCCACGGCAAAACGCATGCGGCGGGCATAGTCGCCACCCCATTCGTCGTCGCGCTGGTTGGTGCGTGCGGCGAGAAATTCGTTAATCAGATAGCCTTCAGAGCCCATCACCTCCACGCCGTCGTAGCCTGCTTCCCTTGCCAGCGCGGCGCAGCGGGCAAAAACGTCGATCAGCGCCAGGATCTCGTCGTGGCTAAGGGCGTGAGGAGTAAAGCGGTTAATCGGCGCCTGAATAGCCGAGGGGGCAACCAGGTTCGGTTGATAGCTGTAGCGCCCGGTATGCAGAATTTGCAGGGCGATTTTGCCGCCCTCGCGGTGGACCGCGTCGGTCACAATGCGGTGGTGCGACAGTTGTGACGCATCATTCAACACCGCGCCGCCCTCCATCGTCACCCCGGAAGGGGCAGGGGCTACGCCGCCGGTGACAATCAGCGCCACCCCGTGGCGCGCGCGTTCGGCATAGAAGGCTGCCAGACGTTCAGCCCCGTCCGGACGCTCCTCCAGCCCGGTGTGCATTGAGCCCATCAGCACGCGGTTTTTGAGGGTGGTGAACCCCAGATCGAGAGGGGCGAATAACGACGGGTAGCGGCTCATAGTCTCTTCCAGTGTAAAATTATTGTTATGTGGTCGGATGAGTTACTAATTTAGCCAGCGGGGAGTAAAAGGGAAAAGGGGAATGCGGTGAATGTGATGGGATTCAAATATTGGTGTGGCCTGATGCCCTCACCCTAACCCTCTCCCTAAGGGAGAGGGGACTTAATCTCCCTCTCTCTTAGGGAGAGGGCCGGGGTGAGGGGGATGCCCGCACCAGCCCCGGTGCCTGCCACATCGGCGTGGTCAGCCCGCTGTCCACCAGCCCGAGCTGGTCGGCGTACACCGCCTGCCATTTCTGCATCATGCCGTCGTACAGTTCCCGGTGCTGCGGGTTTGGCGTGAACTCGCGGCTCCACTTCACCAGCCGCTCGCCCGTCGAAGCCATATCCGCAAACAGCCCCGCGCCAGCTCCTGCGGCAAGGGCACAGCCGAGCGCCGTTGCCTCTTTAACTTCCGGCACGCGCACCGGCAGGCCGGTAACGTCGCTTAAAATCTGACTCCACAGGGCGCCTTTGGCCCCGCCGCCTGCAAACACCAGACTCTCAAACGTCACGCCGGAGAAGCGCGAAATCTGCGCCAGGTTGCAGGCCGAGACGATCGCCGCGTTCTCCTCCAGGGCGCGGAACAGCGTCGCTTTGTTGCACTTTTCCGGGTCGATGGAGAGGTTAATAAACGACGGCGCGGCGTGGTACCACTGCTTAAAATGCATCGCGTCGGAGAAGATTGGCATCACGCCGTGGGAGCCCGCCGGGACGCGGCTCGCCATCTCTTCCAGCAGGGAATAGGTGTCCATCCCCATCCGCTCGGCAATCAGCTTTTCCTCGGCGCAAAAGGCGTCGCGGAACCAGCGCATGGTCAGCCCGGTAAAGAAGCTGATCGACTCCGCCTGCACCATGCCGGGGATGACGTGCGGGTTCACGCGGATGTTCATGTCGGGGTCGGTGCGTACCTGCGGCAGATTGACCACCTGCTGCCAGAAGGTGCCGCCCAGCACCGCCGTTTGTCCGGCGCGGACCACGCCCAGCCCCAGACAGCCCAGCTGCACGTCGCCGCCGCCCATCACCACCGGCGTGCCTTCACGCAGGCCGCACTGCTGCGCGGCCTGTTTGGTAATCGCGCCCAGCACGGTGCCGGTCTCTTTCACCGGGGAAAGGATATCGGCGCGCAGCCCGGCCATGTCGAGCAGCGCCGGACGCCAGTCGCGGGAGAAGAGATCCAGCATACCGGTGGTGCCCGCATTGGACGGGTCGACCGCCAGCTCGCCGGAGAGCTTCGCCGCCAGCCAGTCGCTGATCATGGTGATAGTCGCAGACTTGCGGTAAATATCCGGACGGTGGTGCGCCAGCCACAGCAGGCGCGGCATGGCGCTCAGCGCCAGCGTCTGGCCGGAGACCTCATACACTTCGGATTCAAACCGGTAGTCGTGGATCTCTTTGAGTTCAGCCACCTCGCGGCTGGCGCGGGCGTCGACGTTGGCGCAGGCCCAGATAGCCTCGCCGTTGCGGTCGTACAGCACAATCCCTTCGCGCATCGAGCAGCAGGCGACGGACTGAATATCCGCCGCGCTAAGCCGTGCGCGCTCCAGCGCCTGCTGAATACACCGGCAGGCCAGCCGCCAGTTGGTGTCGAGATCGAACTCCATCGACCCCGGCACGTTCTCCACGCTCAGGTGCTTCCACTCGGCCTGGCCAACGGCAATCTGGTTGCCCTGTAAATCGAAAATCACGGCGCGAACGCTGCCTGTCCCTGCATCTAACGCTAAAAGGTAACTCATGAGCTTGCCTCGCTGTTAGCGCAGGGCTGCTCTTATCCGGCCAGAGCCAGCACCGCGCGGGCTGTCGTCTCTTCCGTCACCAGGCCATTAATACGGCGACCTTTCAGTGCGGCATAAATCGCATCGGCTTTCTCTTCCCCTCCGGCCACGCCGACAATGGTGGGCAGCTGCGCCAGTTCATCGAGCGTGACGCCCAGCAGTTCTTTGTGGATCTCCAGCTCCTCGACGCATTCCCCTTCGGCGTTAAGGAAATAACCGAGGATATCGCCCACCGCCCCTTTACGGGCGTACATCAGCTGTTCACCTTCGCTGATATAGCCGGAGCGCAGGATGGTGGCGTCACGGCGCTGGTTCACGGAACCAATGCCGACCACCGCCACGTCAGCGGCGGTCGCGGCGAGGATCACGTCCCGCACGCTGGTTTCGCGCTTTAAGATCCCGGCGACTTCAGCGGATGACACGCGAAGCGGGGCGGGGATCATGCTGACGCTACAGGCCGCATCCAGCTGGCCGATACCGGTCATATACGGCCCGACGCCGCCGGAGAGCGTCACCAGGCGGATCTGCTGCGAGCTGATAAAGCCGCTTAAGTGTTGCAGGCTGCTCATGGTGGTTTCACCGAACCCCACCGCCAGCAGCTGGCCGGGCTCCAGCACGCCCATCAGCGACTGCGCCGCGCCAATGCCCAGCCGCACGTTCATCGGCGGGGTATTTAGGGCAGGCATCACGCGCACCAGCTTCAGGCCAAAGCGCTGTTGCAGCTCGGTTTCCAGCGACAGGCAGCCCTCGTAGCGGGAGTTGATCTGCACGCGGATCACCCCGGACTGGCGGCCTTTCTCCAGCAGGCGGGAGATCTTCAGGCGCGGCAGCCCGAGGCGTTCGCCGATATCGTTCTGGGTCAGCCCGTCGTGGTAGTAGCACCAGGCCACGCGTGCCACCAGCTCCTCTTCCGCCAGTGCCAGCCCGGCAAACCGTCCTTCTTCCGCAGTGCGTTTATCGCTCATAATTGAACTCTTATAAAAATTTAGATCATATGTTCGTAATGGCGTGGCGTGAAAATGTGAGCCACGCGACAAAACGGATCTTTTCGATCGATTCCGGTTTATCTAAATCTCAATCGATAAAATTGTGATCCCTGCACGGTTGTAAATATAGTTCACCGTCTACGCTTTTGAACATTATTAAATGTAAAAATCATTTGTTCAATAGCGGAGCGATGATGACACCACTTCTCGACGCGCGTGATATCAGCAAGCAGTTTTCAGGCGTACCGGTCTTAAAAGGCATTGATTTCACGCTGCTTGCGGGGCAGGTGCATGCGCTGATGGGCGGTAACGGCGCGGGAAAATCGACGCTGATGAAGATCATCGCCGGGGTAGAAACCCCGGATAGCGGTGAACTTTCGGTGGCGGGTGAGTCTTTTACACGGCTTACCCCGGCTCAGGCGCACAGGTTAGGCATTTATCTGGTGCCGCAGGAGCCGCTGCTGTTTCCCAACCTGACGGTGCGGGAAAACATCCTGTTTCGTCTGCCGCGAGAGCGCGATCGGGAAAATCGTCTGGCGGAAAAACTCCGGCAATTGCAGTGCCAGCTTAACCTCGACGCCACCGCCAGCACCCTCGAGGTGGCTGACCAGCAGATGGTGGAGATCCTGCGTGGGCTGATGCGCAACGCCAGAATTCTGATCCTCGATGAACCCACGGCCTCGCTGACGCCAGGTGAAACCGAACGGCTGTTTCGCCAGATCCGCGCCTTGCAGGATCTTGGCGTCGGGATTGTTTTTATCTCGCATAAGCTGCCGGAGATTCGGCAGCTGGCGAGTCACGTCTCGGTGATGCGCGACGGCGCCGTGGTGCTCAGCGGCGAAACCGCGCAGTTTGACGATAACGCCCTGATCGCCGCCATGACGCCGGTAAGCCGGGAGACCTCCCTGAGCGATACGCAAAAGCTGTGGCTGGCGCTGCCGGGCAACCGCCGCACCCAGCCGCAGGACTTTCAGGTGCTGCGGGTGGAGGATCTTACCGGGGAAGGGTTTATCGATCTCAGCCTTGAGATCTACGCCGGGGAGATCGTCGGCCTGGCCGGGCTGGTAGGCTCCGGGCGCACCGAGTTTGCCGAAACGCTCTACGGCCTGCGTCCCGTACGCGGCGGGCGGGTGTGGCTGGAGAACCAGGAGATCACCACCGAACCGGTGGGTTCACGTCTGGAAAAAGGGCTGGTTTATCTGCCGGAAGACAGGCAGGTGTCCGGCCTGTTTCTCGACGCGCCGATCCGCTGGAACACCGTGGCGCTGAACGAGCCGTCGCTCTGGCAGCAGCGAAAGCGGGAGTCTGCTGTAGTGGAACGCTATCACCGGGCGCTGGGGATCAAGCTCAACCATGCGGATCAAACCGTGCGCACGCTCTCCGGTGGTAATCAGTAGAAGGTGCTGCTGGCGCGCTGTCTGGAGGCCAACCCGCTGCTGCTGATCGTCGATGAACCGACGCGCGGCGTGGACGTCTCGGCGCGCGCCGATATTTATCAGCTGCTGAAAAGCGTGGCGGCGCAGAACGTGGCGGTGCTGATGATCTCAAGCGATCTCGATGAGTTTCCCGGCCTCGCGGATCGGGTGCTGGTAATGCATCAGGGCGTGCTCAGCGGCGAGCTGCCGCGCCACGCCGTCAGCCTCGACCGGATGATGGCGCTGGCGTTTGGAGGGCAATCATGAAGATCTTACTGAAAAACCGCGAGCTGAGCGCGTTTCTCGCCATTCTGGCGCTGTTCGCCGTGCTGGTGGCGCTGAACCCGTCGTACCTGAGCTTACAGACGCTGGGGATGATCTTCGCCAGCTCGCAGATCCTGATCCTGCTGGCTATCGGCGCGGCGCTGGTGATGCTGACCCGCAATATTGACGTCTCCGTCGGCTCCACGGTCGGGTTGTCCGCCATTGCCGTCGGCGTGGCGCTTAACAGCGGCTACAGCCTGCCCGTTTCCATTCTCTTCGCGCTGTCGATCGGCGCGCTGGCCGGGGCGTTCAACGGTTTTCTGGTGGTGGGCCTGCGCATTCCGGCGATTGTCGCCACCCTCGGCACGCTGGGGCTTTATCGCGGGGCGATGCTGCTCTGGACCGGCGGGAAGTGGATAGAAGGGCTGCCGCCGGGGCTGAAATCCCTCTCTGAGCCTGCCGCCGTCGGCATTTCGCCGCTCGGCATGCTGGTGTTGATTATCGCGGCCACCGGCGCGTGGACGCTGTCGCGCACCGCCTTTGGGCGGGATTTTTACGCCGTGGGGGATAACCTCACCGCCGCGCGCCAGCTGGGCGTGGCGGTGAACCGCACCCGCATGATCGCCTTTACCCTCAACGGCCTGCTGGCGGCCTGCGCCGGGATCGTCTTTGCCGCGCAGATAGGCTTCGTGCCCAACCAGACCGGCAGCGGGCTGGAGATGAAAGCCATCGCTGCCTGCGTGCTGGGGGGCATCTCGCTGCTGGGCGGCACCGGCACGCTGGTCGGTGCGTTCCTCGGCGCGTTCTTCCTCACCCAAATCGATACCGTGCTGGTGCTGTTCAGGCTCCCGGCGTGGTGGAACGACTTTATCGCCGGGCTGGTGCTGCTGGGCGTGCTGGTGCTCGACGGGCGTCTGCGTCAGGCACTGGCGCGGCATCAGCGGGCGCTGAAATACAGCCGTTTCCAGCCCGGTAACAAAGGGGGAAAGCACGTTACCCCGTTTCCCAAACGCAAAAAAGAGGTGGCGTAAATGAGGCTTAACTGGGAAAGCGCGCTGCTGATTTTACTGGTGCTGGAGATCCTGCTCTTCGGCGCCATCAACCCGCGCATGCTTGATATCAACATGCTGCTGTTCAGCACCAGCGATTTCATCTGTATTGGCATCGTGGCGCTGCCGCTTACGCTTGTAATTATCAGCGGCGGGATCGACATCTCCCTCGGCTCGACCATCGGCCTGTGCGCGATTGCGCTGGGGGTGATGATGCAGGCCGGGTGGCCGATGGCGGTCGCCGTTCCGCTTACGCTGCTGCTGGGTCTGCTGTGCGGGCTGGTGAATGCGGCGCTGATCCACTACACCGGCATCAGCCCGATGGTCATTACCCTCGGCACGCTCTACCTCTACGGCGGCGGCGCGCTGCTGCTCTCCGGCATGGCGGGGGCGACGGGCTACGAGGGCATCGGCGGCTTCCCGGACAGCTTTACCGCCTTCGCTAACCTCACGGTGCTGGGGCTGCCGATCCCGCTGGTGCTGTTCGCGGTGATTACCGCCTTCTTCTGGCTGATTACCCACCGTGGGCGCTTTGGTCGGCACCTGTTATTGATTGGGCAGAACCCGCGCGCGGCGCGCTATGCGGCGCTGCCGGTGAACGGCATGCCCTACGCGCTGTACGGCCTGGTGGGCGTGGCTTCGGCGATTGCCGCGCTGGTGATGGTCTCCTATTTCGGCTCTGCGCGTTCGGATCTGGGGCGCGATTTGCTGATGCCCGCGCTCACCGCCGCCGTGCTCGGCGGAGCCAATATCTACGGCGGGTCAGGTTCTGTTGTCGGTACGGCGCTGGCGGCGCTGCTGGTGGGGTATCTGCAACAGGGTTTACAGATGGTCGGCATCCCCAACCAGGTGTCGAGCGCGCTGTCGGGGGCGCTGCTGGTTGTGGTGGTGATGGGGCGTTCGCTGAGTCTGCACCGCGAATGGGTGCGATCTCTCTTCAGAAAACTATCCGGAGCGTAAGATGAAAACAAAACTGCTCGTCCTGGCAATGGCCCTCAGCTTCGCTTCGGCGCAGGCGGCGGACCGCATTGCCTTTATCCCGAAACTGGTAGGCGTGGGATTCTTCACCAGCGGCGGCAACGGCGCGAAAGAGGCGGGGAAAGATCTTGGCGTGGACGTGACCTACGACGGCCCGACCGAGCCGAGCGTCTCCGGTCAGGTGCAGCTCATCAATAACTTCGTCAACCAGGGCTATAACGCCATCATCGTCTCTGCCGTGTCACCGGACGGTCTCTGCCCGGCGCTGAAGCGCGCGATGCAGCGCGGCGTCAAGGTCCTGACCTGGGATTCCGACACCAAACCGGAGTGCCGCAGCATCTACATCAATCAGGGGACGCCGGAACAGCTGGGCAGCCTGCTGGTGGAGATGGCGGGCAAGCAGGTCACCAAACCGAACGCGAAAGTGGCGTTCTTCTACTCCAGCCCGACCGTCACCGACCAGAACCAGTGGGTGAAAGAGGCGAAGGCCAAAATCGAGAAAGATCATCCTCAGTGGCAGGTCGTCACCACCCAGTTTGGCTATAACGACGCCACCAAATCGTTGCAAACCGCCGAAGGGATCTTAAAGGCCTATCCGGATCTGGATGCGATCATCGCCCCGGACGCCAACGCCCTGCCAGCCGCGGCACAGGCGGCGGAAAACCTGAAACGGGAAGGGGTGGCGATTGTCGGCTTCAGCACGCCGAATGTGATGCGCCCGTACGTTGAGCGCGGCACGGTGAAAGCCTTCGGCCTGTGGGATGTGGTGCAACAGGGCAAAATTGCGGTCAATGTCGCCGATCGTTTGCTGAAAAAAGGCGATCTTAACGTCGGCGACAGCGTAGACGTGAAAAATATCGGGACGCTGAAGGTCGAGCCGAACAGCGTGCAGGGCTACCAGTATGAGGCGAAGGGCAACGGCATCGTGCTGCTGCCGGAGCGCGTGGTGTTCACCAAAGAGAACATCAGCAAATACGATTTCTGACGGGGGAGCAAATGGCTGATTTAGACGACATCAAAGACGGCAAGGATTTTGGCATCGGTACGCCGCAGCAGAATGTGCCGTACACCCTGAAGGGCTGCGGCTCGCTCGACTGGGGCATGCAGTCAAGGCTTTCGCGCATTTTCAACCCGCAGAGCAACCGCACGGTGATGCTGGCCTTTGACCACGGCTACTTTCAGGGACCGACCACCGGCCTTGAGCGTATCGATCTCTCCATCGCGCCGCTGTTTGGCGAAACCGACGTGCTGATGTGCACCCGCGGCATCCTCAGGAGCCAGGTACCTGCCGCGACGAACAAACCGGTGGTGCTGCGCGCCTCCGGCGGTAACTCGATTCTGGGCGAGCTGTCTAACGAGTGCGTGGCGGTGGCGATGGAAGACGCGCTGCGCCTGAACGTCTGCGCGGTGGCGGCGCAGGTATACATCGGAAGCGAGTTTGAGCATCAGTCGATCAACAATATCATCAAGCTGGTCGATGCAGGGGCGCGCTACGGCATGCCGACGCTGGCGGTGACGGGCGTGGGGAAAGAGATGGCGCGTGACGCTCGGTATTTTTCGCTGGCAAGCCGCATCGCCGCCGAAATGGGGGCGCAGTTCGTCAAAACCTATTACGTGGACGAGGGCTTTGAAAAAGTGACCGCCAGCTGCCCGGTGCCGATCGTTATCGCGGGGGGCAAAAAGCTGCCGGAGCACGAGGCGCTGGAGATGTGCTGGCGGGCGATTGACCAGGGCGCGTCCGGCGTGGACATGGGGCGGAATATCTTCCAGTCCAGCGCGCCGCTCGCCATGCTGAAGGCGGTGAAGAAAGTGGTTCACGAGAACTGGAATGCCCGCGATGCGTTCCAGTTCTGGCAGGAAGAGAAACAGGGAGAAGCAAAATGAACGTGACGCTGGTGGAGATCAACATCAAGCCCGAGCGGGTGGACGAGTTTCTGGAGGTATTTCGCGCCAACCACGAGGGGGCGATCAAGGAGCCGGGCAACCTGCGCTTCGACGTATTGCAGGACCCGCGGGTGAAAACCCGGTTCTTTATCTACGAAGCCTATAAAGACGAAGAGGCGGTGCTGGCGCATAAGCAAACCCCGCACTATCTCGCGTGCGTGGATAAGCTGGAGGAGCTGATGTCGGAGCCGCGCAAAAAACGCAGCTTTGTCGGATTGTTGCCGGAGTAGCGGTTTTGCCTGGTGGCGCTGCGCTTACCGGGCCTACGGGTACGGGGGGTGTTGATTTTGTAGGCCGGGTAAGCGCAGCGCCACCCGGCGTTGTTCACGCCAGCTCCAGCAACTGAATACGCGCCGTCGCGCCCGGCATCAGCTTTTGCAGATTGCTCACCAGCTCATCGCCAGCTTCCTGTAATGCCGCCAGCGGCATCGACGGCAGGCTTTCGAGAATAAACCACATGGACTGCGCCTGGCTGTCCAGACGCGTGCGTATCCCCTGTCGCCAGTTCCAGCGGCGGCAGGTGATGCCAAGATCGTCACGCCAGATAACTTCGCCTGGCTCCGGATTTTCGACTACCGGCTCACCCTCTTTGACGGTATCAAACGGCTCGCTGCCGTCGGCCAGCGTCAGGCGCGGCGCTCCCGAGTAAGCCGCCAGATTTTCTCCCCCTACCGGAATAGCGTAGCGGATACTGATGGCATTATAGATATCCACCACCGGGTCGAGCTGCGGCAGCGAACCGTCTCTCATCACGCGCTTGCGCAGGGCCGAGGCCGAGCAGGGCGTACGTTTGGGTTTTGCACCAAAGGCTTTAAACACCTCATCCCAGGCGGCGAGATGATTTTCTGCCCAGGGCACATCATCATTGAGCATCTGCTGGCAGGCCTGCGCCAGCGCAGCGGGCGCAACCTCCGGTTGGGTAATCGGGGCAGCTTCAACCAGAATGCTCAGCGCCCGAAAGCCGGGCGCGATCCCGACAAGTCGCGAATCTATTGACGGTGTTACAAGAGACATAAATAATCCTGTATTGACTGTTTTATACAATGGTAGTGACCAATGACTGATAAAGTCAATATAATGACCGGTGCGGGTGCCGATGTTGCCCAGGTAAGCCTGGCCGTCGCGAACCGTATCCGCAGCTGGCGGAAAGAGAAAAAACTGTCGCTGGACGAGCTTTCTCGCCGCGCCAGCGTCAGCAAAGGCATGCTGGTGGAGATCGAAAAAGGGGCTGCCAACCCCAGCATTGCCATTCTGTGTAAACTGGCCGCCGCGCTTGGCGTCTCGGTGGCAGATATCGTTAACGTCTCCAGCGAGCCGCAGATACACATTATTCAGGAAGAGGCGATCCCGGTTCTGTGGCAGGGCGCACAGGGCGGTTACGCCAGATTGCTGGCAGGCACCGCAGGCCCGGATATGATTGAGCTGTGGCAGTGGGAGATGCATCCGGGAGAAACGTTCACCTCTCCGGGACATCCGGCGGGAACGTTTGAGCTGCTGCACGTGAACGAAGGCATGTTAACCCTGACGGTGGACGAGACGGTAACGCAGGTAGCTGCCGGGGCGTCGGCGGTGGCGAAAACGGAAGCGGCGCACGGCTATGCCAATGAAAGCGATACCGTGCTTCGCTTCACCATGACGGTGGCAGAGTTTCACCGATAAAAAGCAGCCCGGTGGCGCTACGCTTACCGGGCTTGCATATGCAGTGTGTTGTAGGCCGGGAAAGCGTAGCGCCACCCGGCTTTTTTTACGCCTCTTCCACACTCACCCGCAGCGCCGCCAGCGCCTTACGCGCCGCCTTCAGCACCTGCTCACACTGCTCAATGGTGAGCGTCAACGGTGGTTCAATGCGGATGGTTTTCGAGTTGTTAAGCGTTCCCGCCACCAGTACCCGCTGGCGGAACATCTCGCTTGCGAAGCTATAACCGGTTTCGTTATCAACGAACTCAATCGCCATCAGCATCCCTTTCCCGCGCGCATCCTGTACCAGATCCGGGTATTCCCGGCCCAGCTGGCGGAAGCCGTCCAGCAGCATGTCGCCTTTCTGCTCCGCCTGCGCAGGCAGGTTTTGCTCCAGCAGCACGTTGATGGTCGCCAGCGCGGCCGCGCAGGCCAGCGGGTTACCGCCAAAGGTGGTGGTATGCAGGAATGGATTGTCGAACAGCACCGAGAACACCTCTTCAGTGGCGACCGTTGCGCCAATCGGCATCACGCCGCCGCCGAGCGCTTTTGCCAGGCACAGAATATCCGGCTGAACGTTCTCATGCTCACAGGCGAACATCTTGCCGGTGCGCCCCATCCCGGTCTGCACTTCGTCGAGGATCAGCAGCGCGCCAAACTCATCGCACAGCTGACGCACGGCGGGCAGATAGCCCTGCGGCGGGAGGATCACGCCGCCTTCACCCTGAATCGGCTCCAGGATCACCGCCGCCACGTCGTCGCCGGTTTTACGGCATTCGCCGAGCATGGTGCGCATGGCGTTGATGTCGCCGAACGGTACGTGGCGGAAGCCCGGCAGCAGCGGCATAAACGGTTTACGGAAAGTGGATTTAGCGGTCGCCGACAGCGCGCCCAGGGATTTCCCGTGGAACGCGCCGCTGGTGGCGATAAAGGTAAATTTCCCGCGTGGCGACTGGTACGCTTTGGCGAGTTTAATCGCCGCTTCGACCGATTCGGTGCCGCTGTTGCTGAAGAAGCTGTATTTCAGTTTGCCGGGCGTTAAGGCTGCCAGCGTTTTCGCGAGCATGGCGCGAAGCGGATCGAGCAGTTCCTGGCTATGGAGAGGTTGTTTCGCAAGTTGATTCTGTACGGCGGAAACCACAACTGGATTACGGTGCCCCACGTTGAAAATACCAAAACCACCCAGGCAATCGATAAACTCCTGTCCCTGGGTGTCGACAAGCGTATTCAGACTGCCCGCTTGCCACTCTACGGCTCCGTAATCCCCGCCGGCGGTAACAGATTTGCGATACTCCAGAAAACCAGGATTCACATGCTCTTTAAAGTAATCAATGACCTCACGGTTAAGTTGTTTCATCTCCTCATGATCAAGCGTTCGCTTTTCAATGAGATTCAGTGCGTGCGCGGTACAGGCAAGAGCCGAGGCGCTGGAAGGTAACCTGTTCAAAATATGCTCCCGGGGATCGCGTATCACATGATACTGAGTTAATTATTGCAGGGATTACGCCACCTCAGATGCCTTAACAAAAATCGGGATAAACGCCAGGCGAAATCAAATTTGCACAATATTTAATCATGCCATTGCGCGCCGCACGGGATAAGGGATAACGAGCCGGGGATGGGGTGTCGTCAATTGCACTACCCCAGGGCAGGAAATGCGCCTTAAGTGTGCGCCGGGGGATCATGCTTTGTAGGTAGTTTCGTCTCGAAAGTATTTTAAATCAATTAATTAGAAAAACGCACGAAAAGTGCGGTTTAACCGAGATTTGCGATCTCAATCATATTTAACAACTAAAGATAAATTTTTTATCGCCGAAAAAACATAAGCCACAAAATTAACATTCAAATAACCTGCAAGGGATGCTCACTATGTCCTCTCCTGACTATGTCACCCAGAATGAATATCCGCTGGACGATGACACCACGCTTATGTCGACCACCGACCTCCACAGCTACATGACCCACACTAACGACACCTTTGTGCAAGTGAGCGGCTTTACGCTCCAGGAGCTGCTCGGGCAACCGCACAACATTGTGCGCCATCCGGATATGCCGAAAGCGGCTTTTGCCGACATGTGGTACACGCTGCAAAAGGGCGAACCCTGGAGCGGGATTGTCAAAAACCGACGTAAAAATGGCGATCACTATTGGGTACGCGCCAATGCGGTACCGATGGTGCGTAACGGCCAGATGACGGGCTATATGTCCATTCGTACCCGCGCCACCGAGGACGAGGTCGCCGCAGTGGAGCCGCTTTATAAGGCGCTCAACGAAGGACGTAGCAAAAAACGCATTCATAAAGGGCTGGTGGTGCGCAAAGGCTGGCTCGGCAAATTACCGGCGATGCCGCTGCGCTGGCGCGTGCGCAGCGTAATGGCGGTACTTTTTGCGGTGATGGCCGCAACGCTGGTTGCCAGTGCCGCGGGCTGGGCTTCGCTGGTGGCGGCAGCCGTGGTGATGCTGCTTGGCACCCTGGTGTTTGAGCAACAGATTGTCCGCCCGGTGGAAAACGTCGCACGGCAGGCGCTCAGGGTCGCTACCGGAGAGCGTAACAGCGTGCAGCATCTTAACCGCAGCGATGAACTGGGGCTGACGCTGCGGGCCGTCGGACAGCTGGGGCTGATGTGCCGCTGGCTGATCAACGACGTCTCCAGCCAGGTGGTGAGCGTGCGCGACGGCAGCGACAGGCTGGCGCAGGGCAATGAAGATCTCAACGACCGCACGCGCCAGACCGTGGCTAACGTGCAGCAGACCGTGGCAACAATGAACCAGATGGCGGCGTCGGTGCAGAGTAACTCTGAGACCGCAGCCGAAGTCGACAAGCTGTCGATGGCCGCCAGCAGCGCGGCCACGCAGGGGGGCACCGTGATGCAGACCGTGGTGAAAACCATGGATGACATAGCCGACAGTACCCAGCGCATTGGCTCTATTACCTCGCTTATCAATGACATTGCCTTCCAGACCAATATTCTGGCGCTGAACGCCGCGGTTGAGGCGGCACGCGCGGGCGAGCAGGGGAAAGGCTTTGCGGTGGTGGCGGGCGAAGTGCGTCATCTTGCCAGCCGCAGCGCGAATGCAGCTAACGATATTCGTAAGCTGATCGACGCCAGCGCCAGCAAAGTGCAGTCGGGCGCCGATCAGGTCCACGCCGCGGGACGTACCATGGATGATATTGTCGAGCAGGTGAAAAACGTCACGCAGCTTATCGCGCAGATTAGCCACGCCACCTCAGAGCAGGCGACAGGCCTGACAGAGCTGACCCGTGCCGTGGCAGAGCTGGACAGCATTACGCAGAAAAATGCTGACCTGGTCGAAGAGAGCGCGCAGATTTCCGCGATGGTTAAGCACCGGGCCGGACGTCTTGAAGATGCGGTTACCGTGCTGCATTAAGAAATGCATGCTTCGATAAAGCCGTTTATTCCTCCGGGGTAAACGGCTTTTTTGTTTTTCAGAATAAGTTATGTTGTTAATGAAATATTAAGTAACTAAAAAAACACCCGATTTTTAATTGCTACGCCCCGGATTTATTGAAAGTGAGAAATAAAAAAACGATCAAAGTCATAAAGTTAGAGAGTTTCCTGTCGATAACAGCGATCGTCTGAGAAATAATCACATCGATGGGGTAAATATGTTCATACATGACGTAAAGATCGGCACGAAATTATTTCTGGCGTTTGGATTATTTATTGTCCTGATGGTCGTCAGCGCAAGCTTGTCTCTGATGAGCCTGAATCGGGCAAACAATGGAATGCAAACCATCCTTACCAGCGATTATCCAACGACGGTAAAAGCGAACCAGTTAATCGACAACTTCCAGGAATTTATCAGCACGCAGCAGCTCATGCTGCTGGACGAACAGGGGACGTACACGGCGCAATCAGAGCAGCGTCTGAAGGCGATCAGCGAGCGCATCGCCGCAATCCTGAGCGAGCTGGACAACGCTCTCAAGGATAAAAAATCCCAACAGGTGCTGGCCGATATCCACGGCGTGCGCCAGCAATATCTTGACTCGCGCTACCGCATTTTGCAGGCCGTGCAGAATAACGACCGTGCGGGCGCGATAAACGAAATGATGACCAACACCCTGAACCTGCAACAGTCCTATAAAGCGAAAGTGCAGGCGTTGATTGCGATCCAGGACCATGAAATGCAGAGTGCGGGCGAGCAGGTGGAAGGTGATTTCCGCACCAATCGTCTCCTGCTGATCCTGATTACGCTTTTTAGCGTCGCGGCAGCCAGCCTGACTGGCTGGTTCATTGTGCGATCCATTACCCGCCCGCTGAACGACGCGGTGAATTTTGCGGAGGCCATTGCCGATGGCGATCTCACCGGCAGCATTACCTCGCACGGTAAAGATGAAACCGGACTGCTACTCACCGCACTGATGGAGATGAAAACGCGCCTGCTGGAGATTGTGCAGCAGGTGCAAACCGGATCGGAAAACATCTCCAGCGCCGCCGCGCAGATTGTCGCGGGCAACCAGGATCTGGCTGCCCGCACGGAGGAGCAGGCCAGTTCCGTTGAACAGACGGCTGCGTCGATGGAGCAGATCACCGCTACGGTGAAGAACACCGCGTCCCACACCGGAGAAGCGACGAACCTGTCTGCCGATGCGGCTGCCGTGGTCAAAAACAACGGCGAGATGATGAAGCAGGTCACCAGCAAGATGCGCCTGATCAACGAAACATCGAACAGGATGTCCGACATTATCGACCTGATCGACGCCATTGCCTTCCAGACTAATATTCTGGCGCTGAACGCGGCGGTCGAAGCGGCGCGCGCGGGTGAGCATGGTCGCGGCTTTGCGGTGGTGGCGGGCGAGGTACGTCAGCTCGCGCAGAAAAGTGCAACATCCGCGAGTGAGATCCGCCAGCTGATTGAAAGCTCCACAAGCCAGACGCAGGACGGCATGAACCTTGTGGAGAAGGCCAGCGGGCTTATCAACGGCATGGTCGGCAACGTGGAAGAGATGGACGTCATCCTGCGTGAGATTCGCCAGGCCAGCCACGAACAGACGGAAGGCATCTCGCAGATCAACAGCGCGATTGGCCTGATAGACGCCACCACCCAGCAGAACTCCGCGCTGGTGGAGGAGTCCGTTGCGGCGGCGGCATCCCTTAACGAACAGGCCATGCACCTGAAAGAGCTGGTCCGCGTGTTCCGCGTGAGCGACGGCGTGCTGGCTTAATCCAGCTGGGAGATCTCCAGTGCCGCGCGGTCAATCACGCCGATAATCTGTTTTAACTGCGCGTCGCTGAGCTCTCCCTGATTAACCTTCAGATCCAGAACCGCTTTGAAGTTATCCAGCGCCCGCTTCATCTGCGGGTTTTTGCGCAGCTGGAAACCGACGGAGCGCGCCTTGATACGCGTCTGGATCTGCTCCAGCTGTTCCCGGTTATCTTCCAGCCACTGTTCTCCGGCGGCGTTAATCGCAATCCGCTTACGGCCGTTCTCTTCTTCGGTAATGGTGATAAGCGCCTGATCCTGCAAGTAATCCAGCGTCGGATAGATCACGCCAGGGCTTGGCGTGTAATGTCCCTGCGTCAGGTTCTCGATCTCTTTGATCAGCTCATAACCATGGCTCGCGTTGCGGGTCAGGATATCCAGGATCACCAGCCGCAGATCGCCATGACCAAAAAATCGTGGCCGGCGTCCGCCGCCGTCGTGTTCGTGTCGCATGTTTCTTCCTCAATTTGATATATCTAAACTATATCTAAGATATATTCAGATGCAATCTAAAAAATCTTGATTTCTGAGTTAATAGCAATCATTATCATTAAAAATTCATTCCGATATATCGTATTCACCTGAGAAGGGCATCAACATGGCATCTACCCGTTACCCTCAACGTGTCCGCAATGACCTGCGTTTTCGTGAGCTGAACGTGATGCGCACTGAGCGAGTCAGTGCAGGATTTCAGCGCATTGTGCTAGGCGGCGAGGCGCTGGAGGGCTTTAGCTCTCGCGGCTTTGACGACCATACCAAAGTCTTTTTCCCGGCACCGGGCACCACTTTCGTGCCGCCTGTGGTGACTGATGAAGGCATCGACTGGGGCGACGGCGTGCGTCCGCAAGCGCGTGACTATACCCCGCTGTACGATGACGAAAAACATGAGCTGGCGCTCGATTTCTTCGTTCATGATGGTGTCATTGCCAGCAACTGGGCGGTAGAGGCGAAGGTGGGCGACAAGCTGACCATCGGCGGTCCGCGTGGTTCGCTGGTGGTGCCGGAAGATTACGCCTGGCAGCTGTACGTGTGCGACGAGTCGGGCATGCCCGCGCTGCGCCGCCGTTTAGAAAGCATCGCAAAACTGCCTGTTCGCCCGGCGATCCACGCCATCGTCACCGTGGGCGATGCGACGTACCAGGACTATCTGGCGCACCTGAGCGGGTTCAACATCACCTGGGTTATTGGCCACAACGAGCAGGCGGTAGCCGACCATCTTGCAGCGCTGGCCGTGCCGGAAGAGGATTACTTTATCTGGCTGACCGGGGAGGGGAAGGGGGTGAAACGCCTGAGCCGTCAGTTTGAAACCGACGCAATTGACCCACAGCTGGTGCGTGCCAGCGCGTACTGGCACGCCAAATAATCAGGCAGCGGGATCCAGCTGCGCTTCGCTCACCTGATGTTCGAGCGAGGCGCATACCTCTTTCAGCGCTTTCTCCTGCTGGGCAAAGTAGGCTTCCATATTGCTGAGCGACGAGACGAGCAGCCAGGACTCTTCTTTCTCCAGCTCTGCCAGCTCGTTCACCAGGGTGTCGATTTGCTCACGCACCTGCGCCATCTTTTTACGAATACGTTCCAGGTCGTTCAGCCTGTCGCTCGCCATCATCGGTTCAAACCCTTGTTGCAGACGGGCGATCAGCGAGCGAATGGCCTTCACGTCGCCGCGCTGTTTGGCCTGGTTGAGTTGCACCATCATCCTGTTGGCTTCCTCTTTTAAATCATCGGCAACCAGATCCGGGTGGCATAGCTTGCTCGCCTGACGCCAGAGCCGCTTCAGCTCGTTCCGATCCTCTTCAGAGAGATCCTTGCCTTTACGCAGGCGAACTTCGGCATCATGATGCTGTTCGCGATACTTCTTGTACTCTTCGTTGGCCTCATCGCGCGCCTGACGTGCCGGCTCTTCTTCACGCGTTAAACCGGTCTCCAGCTCCATCGCTTCGGCCAGCAGGTTGGCAATCAGATTACTTTGCTGCTGAAGATGCTTGCGCGCCTCTGCCGCCTGAACGGAATCCGCAGGCAGATCTCGCCAGCGCCGGGTGAGCGTTATCAGAACCTCTACGGCCTGCGCCATATAGCTTTGGCAGCGGCGGTAATCCTCTTCCCGACGACGCGTCTCCGCCTGCTGACGACGCAGGTTAAGCTCCGCCAGCGTTTTACGCAGGGCGAGGATCTGCTGCATCAACGGCCCGAGGCGGGAGAAATAGAGATCGTTGAACTCATCAAGCTGCTGTACCCGGGCGTTACGGCGATCAATCAGATCGCGCAGACGCTCTTCCAGGGCTTTTAGCTCCAGCTTGCTGGCCGCCAGCTGCGGGTCACGCCACGGGGTAACGGCGCGCTGGCTTTGCAGCCAGGCGGTGATAGCGCGAAGGGCTGCGGTATAGTTTTTCTGCTCAAGCGCCGCGACGATGGACAGGAGTTCATCGTCAAAGGCTTCCTCTTTGAGACGTTTCAACTGGCTCCGGATGATGTCGTCATCTTCCAGCTCAATGGCATTTTTAATGATTTCTAGCCGTTTGATCGGTGTGCTCATGATGCCTTTCGCTCTGGCGCTTAAGTATTTGAGTTAAGGTTAGTTGTTGTAAAAGCTACAGGAAATAATACACACGGATGATGATCGGCGCGATGGGGGATTTCTTTAGTTTTTAGGGTTTGTGAGGGGAAGCGGCAGGCCGGGCTACGTGTGGTGGATTACTTACAAAAAAGCCACTCAATCGAGTGGCTTAACTGGATGATTCTAAAGCTAAAATTTGGTGGCCCCTGCTGGACTTGAACCAGCGACCAAGCGATTATGAGTCGCCTGCTCTAACCACTGAGCTAAGGGGCCGTGGCGGTGAATTATAAAGTAACTCCCCTCAGCAATCCAGCCATTCACACCTGCCTGCTGTTTTTATAAACAACGCATAATCAATCCTTTATACTTATCTTAAGATGCATAGACAGGAGTAGAGATGATCAACGATATTCTGGCCCCTGGCCTGCGGGTGGTGTTCTGCGGTATTAATCCGGGCAAGTCATCGGCGCACACCGGTTTTCACTTTGCTCATCCGGGAAATTGCTTCTGGAAGGTGATCCACCAGGCCGGATTTACCGACAAACAGCTTAAGCCGGAAGAAGAGCAGCAGCTGCTGGATACGCGCTGTGGCATCACCATGCTGGTCGAGCGACCCACGGTGCAGGCGAGCGAAGTGAATCTGCATGAGCTGCGCGCTGGCGGGCGTGAGCTGATCGCGAAAATTGAAGACTATCAGCCCGCGGCGCTGGCGATCCTCGGCAAGCAGGCCTACGAGCAGGCGTTCAGCCAGCGCGGTGTGAAGTGGGGTAAGCAGAACATTACCATTGGCGTAACGCAGGTTTGGGTGTTGCCGAACCCCAGCGGGCTGAATAGGGCGACGCTGGACAAGCTGGTGGAGGCGTATCGGGAACTTGATGAGGCGCTTGTGGTGAGGGGGCTTTAGCTCCTCTGCGGCCTGATGCCCTCACCCTGACCCTCTCCCACAGGGAGAGGGAATAAACAAAAAAAGCTCCCGATTGGGAGCTTTTTCATTTCAGGACCGATTAATCGTCCAGGAAGCTACGCAGCACTTCAGAGCGGCTCGGATGGCGCAGCTTACGCAGCGCCTTCGCTTCGATCTGACGGATACGTTCGCGGGTCACGTCAAACTGTTTACCCACTTCTTCCAGCGTGTGGTCGGTGTTCATATCGATACCGAAACGCATACGCAGCACTTTGGCTTCACGGGCGGTCAGGCCAGCCAGCACGTCGTGCGTAGCGGCACGCAGGCTCTCGGTGGTGGCAGAGTCCAGCGGCAGCTCGAGGGTGGTATCCTCGATGAAATCACCCAGATGCGAATCTTCATCATCACCGATTGGCGTTTCCATGGAGATTGGCTCTTTAGCGATTTTCAGCACTTTACGGATTTTGTCTTCCGGCATCAGCATGCGTTCAGCCAGCTCTTCCGGCGTCGGCTCGCGGCCCATCTCCTGCAACATCTGGCGAGAGATACGGTTGAGTTTGTTGATGGTCTCAATCATATGCACCGGAATACGGATGGTGCGCGCCTGGTCTGCGATAGAGCGGGTGATCGCCTGACGGATCCACCAGGTAGCATAGGTGGAGAACTTGTAACCACGACGGTATTCAAACTTATCTACCGCTTTCATCAGACCGATGTTGCCTTCCTGAATCAGATCCAGGAATTGCAGGCCACGGTTGGTGTATTTCTTGGCGATAGAGATAACCAGACGTAAGTTTGCTTCAACCATCTCTTTCTTCGCACGGCGGGCTTTCGCTTCACCGATGGACATACGACGGTTGATGTCTTTCACCTGCTCGATGGTCAGGCCGGTCTCTTCTTCAATCTGATGCAGTTTTTGCAGGCCGCGCTGTACGTCTTCTTTCACGTCGTGCAGCTTTTCAGACCACGGCTTGTTCATCGCGATAGCGGCGTTGAACCAGGTTTCGCTGGTTTCGTTGCCGGTGAAGAGGGTGATGAAGTTCTTCTTCGGCATTTTGCACTGTTCAACGCACAGCTTCATGATGATACGTTCCTGGGTACGTACGCGATCCATCATCACGCGCATGCTGTTCACCAGGTAGTCGAACTGTTTTGGTACCAGGCGGAACTGTTTGAACACTTCAGACAGCTTCAGGATCTCTTCCTGAGCAGCGGCATGGCTGCGGCCTTTCGCTTTGATGGTGTCACGCGTCACTTCGTACTGGGTACGCAGCTCGGCAAATTTCTCACGCGCCAGTTCAGGGTCGATGCTGTTGTCGTCATCGCTGCTGTCGTCGTCTTCTTCTTCATCTTCGTCTTCGTCGTCATCCATCTCTTCCTGAGACAGCTCAGAACCGACGTGAGTGGCGGTTGGCGCCATATCTTCTTCAGCGTTCGGGTCGACAAAGCCAGTGATCAGATCGGACAGACGCGCTTCTTCTGCTTCAACGCGATCGTACTGCTCCAGCAGATAGGTGATCGCTTCCGGGTATTCGGCAACAGAGCACTGAACCTGGTTGATCCCGTCTTCGATGCGTTTTGCGATGTCAATTTCGCCTTCGCGGGTCAACAGTTCAACGGTACCCATTTCGCGCATGTACATGCGGACCGGGTCAGTGGTACGCCCGATTTCAGATTCCACGCTGGACAGGACCTGTGCAGCAGCTTCTTCCGCATCTTCGTCAGTGTTGTTGGAGGTTTCAGCCAGCAACAGATCATCGGCATCCGGTGCTTCTTCCATCACCTGAATGCCCATGTCATTGATCATTTGGATGATATCTTCGATCTGATCTGAATCGACGATATCTTCCGGCAGATGGTCATTGACCTCGGCATAGGTCAGATAGCCTTGCTCCTTACCGCGTTGGACAAGAAGTTTCAGCTGTGACTGCGGGTTTTGCTCCATAAGACGGTATCCACACTTAATTCGTTTGATTGGTGTCGGCGATGGGCTGCCAACCTTTAAAGCGAGGGCGTACTTATATTTTTGCCGCTGCCTCTCAGTGCGGCTGCCGGGGGCTTCCCGATCGATATTCGGCACTTAAGCCGTTAAATTTTTTATTTCTTCGCCAGTTCCTGGTTAATCATCCAGAGCTCCCGGCGTTCTTCGCTGCTTAGGCCATGGGTGCGCTCGCGAGCTATCAACTCTTCCTGGCGCAACTCAAGCATCGAATCAAACATATGGTTGAGTGAGTCGGTGAACGTTTTTTCTGCGATATCCTTATCTGCTATATCGTCCCACATCGACAGTTTTTCAAGGGTAGCGGCCTCTTTTGTGCCGCGATAATGCTCTAAAAGTTGTCCGGTGGTCAGACCTGGCTGAGACAAACAAGTGTTGACCAATTCTGAAAATAAGCCAAGCCCGGGCAATTTTTCGTGGTTCAAACCCGCCAGCGACGGCACTTGCGGAGCAAGTTCGGGGTTTTGCACCAGCAACCCTATCAGTATACGCATGGTTGTGCGTTTTAGCTGAGGCGCGGGGCGTACCGTGCCGTTTTCAGCCTGTTTCGGCATTAAACGTTCAAGCTGGCTGTCATCCAGAATGCCGAGCTTGTTGCCTAACTCCTGACGCAGATAGATGCGCAGCGTTTCGCCGGGCACCTGGCTGATTAACGGCAGCGCCAGCGTGCTGAGCTGCGCGCGCCCGTCAGGGGTACTCAAATCAACCTGCGGCATCAGGCTGTTAAACAGAAACGTGGAGAGCGGCTGAGCCTGCTCCATCCGCGCTTCAAACGCCGCTTTGCCCTCTTTACGCACCAGCGTATCCGGGTCTTCACCGTCGGGCAGGAACATAAAGCGTAACTGACGCCCGTCGGTCATATACGGCAACGCGGTTTCCAGCGCTCGCCAGGCGGCGTCGCGTCCTGCGCGGTCACCGTCGTAACAGCAAATCACGTTGTTGGTGACGCGGAACAGCAGCTGGATATGGTCCGCCGTGGTGGACGTTCCCAGCGACGCAACGGCATAGTTAATGTCGTACTGCGCCAGCGCAACAACATCCATATAGCCTTCGACGACCAGAAGACGCGGAGGTTCCGCATTATCCTGCTGTGCCTCATAAAGACCGTAAAGCTGGCGGCCCTTATGGAAAATATCGGTTTCCGGGGAGTTAAGGTATTTCGGCAGGGCATCACCCAGCACGCGACCACCAAAACCTATCACCCGGCCACGCTTGTCGCGGATCGGGAACATCACCCGTTCACGGAAGCGGTCGTAGCTTCGTCCCTGGTCGTTGGTGACCAGCATGCCTGCGTCGATGAGGGATTTACGATCTTCGCTATTGCCGCCAAAACGCTTTAACACGTTGTCCCAGCCGGGCGGGGCGTAACCAATAGCGAAACGCGCAATCACATCGTCACTCAGTCCGCGCTTGTTCAGATACTGACGCGCAGGCTCAGCCGCAGAGTGCTTAAGAGACTGTTGGTAAAACGAATTCAGGCCATCCATCAGTTGGTACAGCGTTTGCCGCTGATGGCGCTCGATCTGACTTGGCCCACTGCCCGCTTCATACGGCACTTCAAGGTTATGCATCGCCGCCAGCTCTTCGACGGTTTCAACGAACTCGAGCTTGTCGTAGTTCATCAAAAAATCGACGGCATTACCGTGTGCGCCACAGCCGAAGCAATGGTAGAACTGCTTTTCACCGTTTACGGTGAAAGAGGGGGTTTTTTCGTTATGGAACGGACAGCACGCATGGTAGTTCTTGCCCTGCTTTTTTAGCTTCACCCGCGCGTCGATGAGATCGACGATGTCGGTTCTGGCAAGCAGGTCATTGATGAAAACGCGTGGGATTCTTCCGGCCATATGCCCCAAAAATTTAAGCGACTTATAAACGAAAACAAGCCGCGCATTCCTTCCGGAAGCACGGCCTTACGACTACAACTCTGTCTGTCAATTGAGGGCTGTGGCCCTCAACAGATTAGTACAGACGAGTACGGCGTGCGTTTTCGCGAGCCAGTTTCTTCGCGTGACGTTTCACAGCGGAAGCTTTAGCGCGCTTACGTTCAGTCGTTGGTTTTTCATAAAACTCACGACGACGAACTTCAGCCAGAACACCTGCTTTCTCGCATGAACGTTTGAAGCGACGCAGTGCTACGTCGAACGGCTCGTTTTCACGTACTTTAATTACCGGCATGTAACTCTCACCTTTAATAAATTCGGTTTGCCGCTGGCATCAACGCCAGCTTATTTCAAAATGGTGCGGAATTTTACTGCAAATGCTGCTGCTTTGTAAAGCACCGATGCGATTTTGAAAGGGACTTTAATAAGGGTGAGGAGTATACACGAGGCTTCTTCCTGGGGCGAACAAAGTTTTACAACAATCCGCCCAGGCTCTACACTGCGCGGTATTGAAACGAGGTAAAACAAGTCATGCGTGTACTGGGTATTGAAACATCCTGCGATGAAACCGGCATCGCGATTTACGACGACGAAAAAGGGCTTCTGGCCAACCAACTGTATAGTCAGGTGAAATTGCACGCTGACTACGGCGGCGTCGTGCCTGAACTGGCCTCTCGTGACCACGTGCGTAAAACGGTTCCCCTGATCCAGGCGGCGCTGAAAGAGGCCGGGTTGAGTGCAAAAGATATTGATGCCGTGGCCTATACCGCAGGACCGGGCCTGGTCGGCGCGCTGCTGGTCGGCGCAACGGTAGGGCGTTCACTGGCCTTCGCGTGGGATGTTCCGGCCATTCCGGTTCACCATATGGAAGGGCACCTTCTGGCGCCGATGCTGGAAGACAATCCGCCAGCGTTCCCGTTTGTGGCGCTGCTGGTTTCCGGTGGTCATACCCAACTGATCAGCGTAACGGGTATTGGCAAGTATGAGCTGCTGGGCGAGTCAATTGACGATGCAGCCGGTGAAGCCTTCGACAAAACCGCCAAGCTGCTGGGGCTGGATTACCCGGGCGGCCCGATGCTCTCGAAAATGGCCGCACAGGGCACGGAAGGGCGCTTTGTCTTCCCACGGCCGATGACTGATCGTCCGGGGCTGGATTTCAGCTTCTCCGGTCTGAAAACCTTCGCGGCGAACACCATCCGCAATAACGACGACAGCGAGCAGACGCGTGCCGACATCGCTCGTGCGTTCGAAGATGCGGTGGTGGATACGCTGATGATCAAGTGCAAGCGCGCGCTGGATCAGACCGGCTTCAAGCGTCTGGTGATGGCGGGCGGCGTCAGCGCCAACCGCACGCTGCGCGCGAAGCTCGCCGAGATGATGCAAAAGCGCCGTGGAGAAGTGTTCTACGCCCGTCCGGAATTCTGTACCGATAACGGGGCGATGATCGCCTACGCCGGGATGGTGCGCCTGAACGCTGGCGCAACGGCTGACCTGAGCGTGTCCGTGCGTCCGCGCTGGCCGCTGGCGGAGCTGCCTGAGGCGTGAACGGCTCTCCCGTCATCGCGGCGGGGGAGTTTTATATCCTGATGTCGAAAATCTGGTTCTTGATGATCAGCGAGTAAAGCTGGCAGTCGTTTTGCACATCCAGCTTTTCCATCGCCCGGATCTTATGCGCACTGACTGTTTTGATGCTCAGGTGCATATGTTGTGCAATCTCCTTCAAATTTAATCCGTTACATATCAGACGCAGCACATCGATTTCCCGCGGCGAGAGTTTCTCTATATCTGTCATCTCATGACGAAAAAGCATATTTACCAGCTGGCTTTCGATAAAGATCTCACCTTTAAGAACTGTAGCAATCGCCTGGCTTAATGTTTTCTCGTTGATATCCCGCGACAAATACGATCTGACGCCTTCCTTTAGCGCCTGACGAATAAACATGGCGTTTGCATAGGGCGAGAGCAGGATAATGCTGAGCGCAGGATAAGTCTGATGGAGCCATCTCAACAGCTTCAGACCGTCCATACCCGTGAGAGGAGAGCGATTAAAGCTGGTTGTCAGTGAATAGCTGAGGATAACGATATCGGGGTTATGCTGACCCAGAAGCGACAGAAGTTCTGCGGAAGAGGTTGCTTCACCGGTCAAAACACATCTCTGATTCATGCCTGAGGCGGGTAACGAGAGCGCTTGCATCATTGAGGATAAGCCGCGGCGAATCAACGAGGATTCTTCAGCGATAACGATTTTAATGTCCATAATGATGCGTCGTATTAACCCTTACATGATAATGGCGGGGTTGGAATCCCTCGCAAGATATATCCTTATTAAAATCCAGACTGCGGTAAAATAGCAGTAACAATGAGAGTATTTTTAACGGCGGTGGATGTTGATTATTTCATTATGATTAATCTTTACGGTTTTTGTATCCAGGTGTATCCTCGCGTTGCGAAATATAAAGAAACGAGTTAAAGATTTTTCTTATTCAATTATAGAAAGATCGTTCCCCCAGATTAGGATGCTCTTATTCATCACGGTGCATGTATCACAGATACTGAAAAAGGAGAAATGTCGATTCACAAAGGAACCGTGATTACCATGAAAAAAAGTACCTTGTCCCTTTTTATTTGTGCAGCAATTTCATTTTCCGCTGCGGCAGAAAATCAGGTGCAAAATGAGTTTGCACATGACAATGCGACCTACACAGCAATTGTACTCAAGCTAAAACCCACTACAGGTTTGCTAAAAGCGACAAACAATAAAATTACCCTGAATGATCCTTCCCTTATCACCACAAATATGTTTAGGCCGACTAATTTGCGGAGTTCAAATCAGTCATCCGAGTTAACGGAACTCAATAAACGCTATGGCTTTGACCGTTATCTGCGTATCGCGTTACCGCAAGATAAACGTCAGGATAAAACCTACATTAACCATATTATTACTGAGCTGGAGCAGAATCAGAACGTAGAGTTAGTTTATCCGGAGGCCGAACCGGTGTCGCTGGATGAAAACGCCCTTACGCCGCAGGTTAAATCTTCGGTAAATAATAATTTAACGTCTGCCGCCGTTCCGGATTTTCGCAATAAGCAGGATTATCTCAAAGCACCTGATGTTAAGCGCGCCGGTTATTATATGGGGGGCGTAAACCGCGAAAGCGTAGATCACTATGCAGGCAGTGCGGGTGAAGGGGTGACGATTATTTCAACGGAAATTTATCCCTGGAATACCCAGCACCTCAACTTACCGCCAATGAGCCTCAGCTCTGGAAAGACAACGTATGTTGAAAAGCAAGATCATGACACCGCTTCTGTCGGGATTATGGCAGCGAAAGATATTGGCACCGGTATTCGAGGGATAAGCTGGAAAAGCCGACTGGGGTACGCGGCCTCAGCGCATAATAACCTCTATAATTTAATTCCGTTGCTAAAAGCTGGCGATGTGGTGCAGATCGGGGTACACGTAGCGGGCGGTTATCCAGCGGGTTGCCAAAAGGATTGCTGGGTGGCAATGGAGTCCGAACCCGCCTATTACGATGTGATTAAAGCGCTGACAGATAAAGGCGTTCACGTTATTGAGGCGGCAGGTAACGGGAACGTCAACCTGGATAGCCCAGGCTTCCAGGGGGAGTTTGACGTGAACGTGCGGGACTCCGGGGCTATCCTGGCGGGTGCGTTTTGTGCAAAAGACGGTAAAAAAGCGTCGTTCAGCACCTATGGTTCGCGCGTCACCAGCTCTGCATGGGGCTGCTGGGACGTAGTGAGCACAGGTTATGGCGATCTCTATAAAAATGGCGGCGTTAACGATTCTTGTACCGCGACGTTTGCCGGAACTTCTTCCTCGAACCCGATTATTGCGGGTGTGGTAGCCAGCCTGTCAGGCATCGCCAAAGCCAACGGTATTACCGTGACACCGCGTCAGATGCGTCAGATTCTGGCAGAGACCGGAACGCCACTGGCCAACGGAGATTCGGCAAAAGTGGGTACTCAACCTGACATGGAGCGTGCGGTGGCCCGTATTATGGCGCTCAAAGACGGTAGCACGCCTGTCGCGCCGGCTCCAACGGCTGTGGCAGGCGCAGATTACGCTCTGGTTTCTCCGACCACGGGGGTGATCACCTACGCGCTGGACGGCAGTAAGAGCCTGAATGCCAAATCGTATAACTGGCGTGTGACAAAAGGGGCAGAAACCTTCTCGCTGGAGGCGACACTGAACGGCGCGCTGGTGAAGAGCGTGGACAGCGCGCATGCCTATGCCGTCATTCCTGCCAACAGCGAGGGGGAAGCGACCTTTACGCTGACGACGACCGGCGCGGATGGGCGAACCGCGACGGACAGCATGACCATCACCGTCAGTAAGCCAGCGGTACCGGCTAAGGATGACACCCCGGCAAAAGATGACACACCGGTAAATCCTGCGGCACCGGCCTATAACGCCAAAATTGCCTATCCAACCCGATGCACCAAAGTGTCCTACAACGGTAAAGTTTGGCTCAACCAGTGGTATGTCAACCCGGGGCAAGAAACGCCGGGAACCGGCGGCCAGTGGGGCGCATGGCGCGAACAAGGGTCTTCCAATAACAGCTGCAAATAACCATCACGGCCTGGCGTTATGCCAGGCCTTTTTCAGATCCGCAGCATCCCTTTCTCTTCCAGAAACGCAATGATCGTCGCCAGCCCGTCACCCGCTTTCAGGTTGGTAAAGGTCCACGGACGCTCGCCGCGCATGCGGTTAGTGTCGTGTTCCATTACCTCCAGCGACGCCCCCACGTACGGCGCGAGATCGGTTTTGTTAATCACCAGAAAATCGGATTTGGTGATCCCCGGCCCGCCCTTGCGCGGGATTTTTTCCCCTTCGGCCACGTCGATGACGTAGATGGTGAGGTCCGCCAGCTCCGGGCTAAAGGTCGCGCTCAGGTTATCCCCGCCGCTTTCGACGAAGATCAGATCCAGATTGCCGAACTTCTCGCTGAGTGCTTCCACCGCCGCCAGGTTCATTGAAGCATCTTCGCGGATGGCGGTGTGCGGACAGCCGCCCGTTTCCACGCCCACGATGCGCTCTGGCTCCAGCGCACCCGCCTCGGTCAGGATGCGCTGATCCTCTTTGGTATAGATATCGTTAGTCACCACCGCCAGGTGATAGGTATCGCGCATCGCCTTGCAGAGCGCTTCCAGCAGGGCGGTTTTGCCCGACCCTACCGGGCCGCCCACGCCCACGCGCAGGGGATGTTTGTAATCAGCCATATTGACTCCTCAGGAACGGAATAGTCGTGAATATTGGGTTTCGTGGCGCGCGGAGGCGATGGCGGACAGCGGCGTAGCGGCCCCCAGCGCGTCGTCGCCACGTAAAAATGCCTGTTCAAACCCGGCGGCAAAATGGTCGCTCAGGTCGATAATCAGCTGTTGTGCGGCCTGCTGCCCAAACGGCACCAGCTTGACGCCCGCCATCACCGCGCTCTCAATCCAGCTGTAGCCCAGGCTCAGCGCCAGCTCACGCGTGCTAATGCCCCAGCGCACGCCGAGCCACGCCATGCCGCAGAGCTGGCTCTGCGTCAACAGCGGCAGCCATTCTGCCGGGCAGGCGGGTTCCCAGCTTTTAATCAGGCGCGTAAAGGCCGCGCCACGGTTGCGTTCTTCATCGCGCAGCTCGCGCGTTTCCCGGCAGGCGAGCAGGTATGGCGTCCAGCGTTTTGCTGTCGCGACGTCCTGCTTCTCGCAGGCACGATAAAGGCGGATAAACAGCGGCAGGTCGACGCAGAAAAAGCTCTGCTCCATCTGCTGGATCTGCCAGCGCCTGAAGGCCTCAGCGTCCGTGACCCACCCGGCCTCAACGGCCCACTCCAGCCCCTGCGACCAGGTAAACGATCCGACCGGCAGGCTACTGCTGGAGAGCTGCATCAGGCGCAGCCGCTGGCGGGCGTGCTCCATCAGCTCATCAGCGCCAGCAGGGCAGAGACGATCAGCCCGCCACCGAAGGTTTTACGCAGGCCGTCGTGACGGCGCAGCAGCAGCCCTGCCGCGAAGCTGGCGCACAGCACCGTGGCGCTGGCTAACATAAACCCGCTGGTGAAGAGCCAGAAGCTGTGGCCGGACATCTCCACGCCGTGCGCCCAGCCGTGGAACATCGCCAGGGCTGGCACCGCCAGCAGCAGGCGATTTTCAGTCTTAAACATCATTACGCCGCAGACCGCCAGCGAGGCGATAATCAGCATCTCCATGCCGCTAAAACCGCCGAGCAGGCTGCCCGCAACGGCGCCAGCAAGCATCATGCCGAGCGTTGCTAACGGCAGCAGCAGCTTGCGGCCGCTCAGGGCGGACAGCACGCCAGCCCCCGTCAGCATCAGCAGGTGATCCAGCCCGGTCAGCGGATGGAGAAATCCGGCCTGGAAGCTGTCGGTCCCGTGGCCCGGATGGGCAAGCGCCGGAACGGAAAAGGCCAGCAGAAACAGCGGTAAATACTTGCGCATGATGAGTCCTTAATGTGAATGAGCGTGGGAGTGGCCATGGCTGTGGGCATCGCTGGTGTAAGCCCCCGCTTCCGGTTCAAACGGCAGGCTGGCGAAGGTCACCTCCAGCCCGAACTGACGCAGCATGTCGTCAAGAACGTGGTCGTGGTGGTAGCGCAGCTCGCCGGGCATAATTTGCAGCGGCACGTGACGGTTGCCCAGGTGGTAACAGGCGCGGGCGAGCAGGAACGGATCGGCGCAGCGCACCACGGAAACCGACTCCGGGGCCGCGATCACTTCGATCACCTCGCTGCCGTCGTCGGTGGTCAGCAGATCGCCGCCGCGCAGCAGCAAACCGCGCGGCAGCATCAGCCCGGCTTCGCGACCGTCGTTCAGGGCCACGCGGGCGCGGCTTTTCACCCGCACGTCAATCGGCAGCGTGACGCTGGCGGTAGTCGGGTGTGCGTGGTCCAGGCGTTGGGTCAGATAAATCATCATCACTCCTCAAAACAGGAAATAGCGTTGTGCCATCGGCAGAACGTCAGCCGGTTCGCTGGTAATCAGTTCGCCGTCGACGCGCACCTCGTAGGTTTGCGAGTCGACGGTGATGTTCGGTTGCAGAGCGTTGTGGATCATGTCCGCCTTTTTCACCGTCCGGCAACCTTTCACCACCGCCGTGGCGCTCTGCAAGTTGAGCTGCAGCGGGATGCCGTTCGCACTGGCGGCCTGCGAGATAAACGTCAGCCGCGTGGCGTGGCGCGCGGCGCCCAGCGATCCAAACATCGGGCGGTAATGCACCGGCTGCGGCGTGGGGATCGAGGCGTTGATATCGCCCATCGGTGCGCAGGCGATCATCCCACCTTTGACGATGGTGGCGGGCTTGACGCCGAAGAACGCCGGGGACCAGACCACCAGGTCCGCCAGCTTGCCCGCCTCAATCGAGCCCACTTCATGGGCGATGCCGTGGGTCAGCGCCGGGTTAATGGTGTATTTGGCGACATAGCGCTTCACCCGGAAGTTGTCGTTATCGCCGGTCTCTTCCGGCAGCGCGCCGCGCTGAACCTTCATGCGGTGCGCGACCTGCCAGGTGCGAATAATCACTTCCCCCACGCGGCCCATTGCCTGTGAATCTGACGAGGTGAGTGAGAACGCGCCGATATCGTGCAGCACGTCTTCGGCGGCGATGGTCTCCCGGCGAATGCGGGATTCGGCAAACGCCACGTCCTCGGCGATATCCGGGTCGAGGTGATGGCAAACCATCAGCATGTCCAGGTGCTCGTCGATGGTGTTGACCGTGTAGGGCAGCGTCGGGTTGGTGGAGGAGGGCAGAATATTCGGGTGCGCGCAGGCGGTGATGATATCTGGCGCATGGCCGCCGCCCGCCCCTTCGGTGTGGAAGGTGTGGATGGTGCGCCCGGCGATGGCGGCCAGCGTATCTTCGACAAAACCGGACTCGTTCAGCGTGTCGCTGTGCAGCGCCACCTGGATATCCATCTCTTCAGCGACCTCCAGCGAGCAGTTGATGGCCGCAGGCGTCGCACCCCAGTCTTCGTGGATCTTAAGCCCGATGGCACCTGCCGCGATCTGCTCGCGCAGCGCGTCCGGGTTTGAACCGTTCCCTTTGCCCAGCAGGCCAATATTCACCGGCAGCGTATCGGCAGCCTGCAACACGCGGGCGATATACCATGGCCCCGGCGTGCAGGTGGTGGCGTTTGTACCTGCCGCGGGCCCGGTGCCGCCGCCGATCATGGTGGTGACGCCAGAGACCAGCGCCTCTTCCGCTTGCTGCGGACAGATCCAGTGGATATGGGTGTCGATCCCGCCAGCGGTGACAATCTTGCCTTCGGCGGCGATCACTTCCGTTGCTGCGCCAATCGGGATCGTCACGCCGGGCTGAATGTCCGGGTTTCCGGCTTTGCCGACGGCGAAGATCCGCCCATTTTTTACGCCGATATCCGCTTTCACGATCCCCCAGTGATCGACGATCAGCGCGTTGGTGAGCACCAGATCCACGCAGTCGTCGGCGGTCATCTGCCCCTGTCCCATGCCGTCGCGGATCACTTTTCCGCCGCCGAATTTAACCTCTTCTCCGTAGATCGTGAGATCGTCTTCTACTTCGATCCACAGTTCGCTGTCGGCCAGCCGCACTTTATCCCCGGTCGTGGGGCCGAACATATCGGCATACGCCTGGCGTGAAATCTCAGCCATGTTTCACCTCGCCCATGATCTCGCCGCGAAAACCGAAAATGCGCTGTGCGCCCGTCACCTGCACCAGCGTCACTTCCCGCTTCTGGCCGGGCTCGAAGCGCACAGCGGTGCCCGCCGGGATGTTCAGCCGGTAGCCTCGGGTGGCCTCGCGATCGAACTTCAGCGCCGGGTTGACCTCGTAAAAGTGATAGTGCGATCCCACCTGGATCGGCCTGTCGCCGTGGTTTTCCACTATCACACTTCGGGTTTCGCGCCCGACGTTGAGAGCAATGTTGCCGGACTGGATCCGGTATTCACCTGGGATCATCACGCGCTCCTTACACGATCGGGTTGTGGATGGTGACGAGTTTGGATCCGTCCGGGAAGGTGGCTTCCACCTGAATATCCGGGATCATCTCCGGTACGCCCTCCATCACCTGATCGCGCGTCAGGACGTGGCGGCCGGCTTCCATCAGCGAGGCGACGGTTTCGCCATCGCGCGCGCCTTCCATAATAAAGGCGCTGATCAGCGCGACCGATTCCGGATAGTTGAGCTTTACCCCGCGCGCGAGGCGGCGTTCGGCAACCAGCGCGGCGGTGAACAGCAACAGCTTGTCTTTTTCTCTGGGAGTCAGTTCCATAGCGTTTCTCTTTATGTCTGCCAGATGCGCGGCGAACAGGCGGTTTTGGGGGTTAAAAGCGGGCGAAGCGACTGCCAGATATCGCGCATCACCCGCTGACAAATCAGGTTGTCGTGCGAGAGAAAACGCACCGACAGCAGATCGTCGGTGAGCGTCGCCCCGCCAAAGTTTTCCAGCGGGGCGAGCCGCTCGCGCACCGTGTCGAGATGTGCTTCCCGGGCCGGATAGAACAGCAGCGTGCCGACCCACGGATGGTCCGCGACGGGCGTCAGATCGCCACCGCTGAGATGCAGTCGCTCAATCAGACGCGGCTCGCCATCCACCCACACCTCAAGGCGGCTCTCCAGCGTGCCGTGGCTGAAGGTTTCGTTTATCACCGGACGGCCCAGACAGTACAGCTCCCACGCCAGCAGCGTGCTGGTGGCGTGCAGGTGAAAGACGGAACGCAGCGCGGCGTTAGCGCCGGGGAAAATAATGGTGTCCTGCGGCAGCCACTCCAGCGTGGCCTCTTCGTCGAGGTAAAAATGCTGACTGAGGCAGGCCAGCGGGCCGCTGCTGCGATAGAACTTGCTGGCGCCGGGCATGGTGATGAGGGCATGGCTTTTGGCGTCGAGCCGCACGGAAATATCCAGCGTATCCCCGCCCACAATTCCGCCTGGCGGGTGCAGCAGGTAAAGGTGGCAGGTTTCCCCTTCGGGATAAAACGGACGCTGAACGGTAAGTGGCCCGGTGTGACGCGCGGAATGGAGGAGGGTTTTCTCAGGGGTATGACAAAACTGGAGGGCAAGCGAGGCCTGCCAGCCTTTGTATGAAGTATCAGTGACCTGAGTTGCTAACATGGTGCTTCCACTTCCGCACTATCGGGATACGTTTCAGTATGCCCTGGCGGAAATGAAGGCTGTCATATGAGTCGCTTATGGATAAAAAAACCGGCACATGTGAGCCGGTTTCAGTAATGTAGGCCGGGTAAGCGCAGCGCCACCCGGCAAGAAAGGCTAGCGATAATCCTCTGCATCCACATCATACCCCGACGGCTCCCAGCGGATCGCCAGCAGCGAGGCCAGGCCGATAAACGGCGCCAGCGCAATCACCCAGAACACGGCGGTATCCAGCGAGGCGACCAGCAGCGGGAACAGAAACAGTGATAGCGTTGAACTGCTGCGCATCAGCGTCTGGTTAAGCCCCACACCCACACCGCGCAGCGAGGTCGGGTAGCTCAGAGAGGCAAACGTCATGGTGTGCGCACCCGGACCAAAACCCTGGCCAAACAGGAACAGCGCCAGCATCGCGACGGCGACCACGCCTTCCGTGGACCCGTCAGGGCGGCCAATCAGCGCCAGGCCGAGCAGCGCCGCCAGCTGGCACGCATAACCCGCCAGTGACATCCGCCATGCGCCGAAGCGCGGAACATAGCGCACCGCCAGCAGCCCGCCGACAAACGCGAACAGCAGATTAAGCGCCAGCGAGATCAGAATGGTGGTCAGCATCGACTGCACAAAGAAGCTGGAGATGATCACCGGCAGGCCAAAGGCTACGGCGTTATAGGCGAACGAGGAGACGACCGACAGCAGCGTGGCGAGCGTGGTACGCCGCAGATAGATACCGCGGAACAGGTTCAGGTAGTTCGACCATTTTGCCTTGTTCACAACAGGCGCGGGCTGGTCGAGCGCATCCTGCGGTACGTGGGCATTAATGTTGTAAGACTGCCGCAGGATGGACGCCGCCTCCTTCAGATTGCCCTGATTCGCCGCCCAGACCGGGGATTCGCTCATATAGCGGCTGCGGATGGCGATAATCACCAGCGCGGGCACCGCGCCAAAGCCAAGGATCAGACGCCAGAGCCAGTCGCTGTGGCTTTCCGGCAGTACGGCGTAAAAGAAGAGCACCAGAAGATAAGAGATGCTGATGGCAGCATACCAGGTGGGACACCACATCGCGACGCTGGAGGCTTTATTCCCCGGGCCTTTCAGTCTGGCGAACTCGCTGAGAAACGCCATCGCGACGGGAAGGTCGATCCCAACGCCAAGACCCATCACAAAGCGCGCGCCCGCCAGCACATATTCGTTCGGGGCCAGCGCACAGGCGATAGCGGCAACGACAAAGAATACCATATCGGCCATAAAGACGCGGTAGCGCCCGATTTTATCCGTAAGATAGCCGCCGAGCAGCGCCCCGACAATCGCGCCAAACGTAATGGCTGAAGCCACCATGCCGGTACCGGCGGGCGTCAGGTTAAATTCGCGGGTGATGTCTTTGATGCCGAATGCCAGCGCGCCGAGATCGTAGGCATCGAGAAAAATTCCCCCGAGCGCGATACCGACCACGATGCGGGCATTGGCCCGGCCCTGAGAGCCGTCATTAACGAGACGTGAAACGTCCGATGCGCTGCGTACCCACCTGATGTCGCCATCCGGGGTGTTTCCTGCCGCTGGAAGGGGAGTTGAATCTGTGATTTCTGCCATTTTCTTTTTGTGTGGTTGTGTTGTGTCTCTAACAGTTACCACAGGCAGAAGGTGACAAAAATCACATTTGGTTATAAGGCATAACGAACGGTTTACTGAGCGTCTTTCTTTTTACGTCTGAGCTTCGTCCAGATCTTCGTTTCCTGACGACGCCACAGGCGTTGAATGTTGTCGTGATGGCGCAACAGGATCAGACACGAGAGCATCGACACCGGGAAGGTAAACTGCGGTTTAAACCACCAGACATAGAACGGGGCGATCAGTGCGCTGACGATGGCGCCCAGCGACGAATAACCGCTCAGCAGGATGGTCAGCAGCCAGGTGCCCGCCATCACGCCGGTGAGATCCCAGCCGATCGGCGCAATTGCGCCAAACGCAGTGGCCACGCCTTTACCGCCTTTAAAACCAAAGAAAACAGGCCAGATGTGGCCGACGCAGGCGGCGATGGCTATCAGCCCCAGCCAGAAGGGTGTGACGCCGAGCGCATACGCGCCCCAGACGGGAAGCATTCCTTTCAGAACGTCAAAAATCAAAACCGCTACGGCTGCTCCCTTGCCGCCAATTCGTAGTACATTGGTCGCCCCCGGATTCCCGGAACCACTTTCACGCGGGTCAGGCAACCCGGCGATGCGGCAGACCAGAATGGCGCTGGAGATTGAGCCGCAAAGGTAGGCGAGGATAATCATTCCAGGCGCGATTGCACTCATAACGCTGTTCCGTTTTGAAAATGTATCTGTATTCTCAGCATCTGTGGATAATACGCATAATTCGCCGGAAGTGGTATCCGGTTTAGCCAAAAAGCAGGCAGGTCGTGATGGATATTGTATTTATAGAGCAACTTTCGGTAATCACCACAATTGGTGTTTACGACTGGGAACAGACCATCGAGCAGAAACTGGTGTTCGATATCGAAATGGGCTGGGATAACCGCAAGTCAGCGAAAAGCGATGATGTGAATGATTGTCTGAGCTACGCCGACATCAGTGAAACGGTCATCGGCCATGTGGAAGGGCAACGATTTGCGCTGGTAGAACGCGTGGCGGAAGAGGTGGCAGACCTGCTGCTGAGCAAATTTAACTCCCCGTGGGTGCGCATTAAGCTAAGCAAGCCGGGCGCGGTGGCGCGCGCCGCCAACGTGGGCGTGATTATCGAGCGTGGCACAAATCTGAAAGGAAAGATTTAACGTCATAATAGCTAAACCATTTTAGGTTATATCGGTCTTAGAGCTGTATGTTTCACGGTAGCCGTTGTGGCAACCGTTTTTTTATATCTTTTTAGGGGTTTATAGATGAGCGATATGCACTCGCTGCTGGTGGCGGCAATACTGGGTGTGGTCGAAGGATTGACGGAGTTTTTGCCGGTGTCCAGTACGGGCCATATGATTATCGTTGGCCATCTGTTGGGCTTTGAAGGCGATACCGCAAAGACGTTTGAGGTGGTGATTCAGCTGGGCTCTATCCTGGCGGTGGTTGTGATGTTCTGGCGTCGTCTGTTTGGTCTGATCGGCATCCACTTCGGGCGTTTGCCGCAGCGTGAAGGAGAGGGCAAGGGGCGTCTGACGCTGATTCATATTCTGCTCGGGATGATCCCGGCAGTGGTGCTGGGGCTGGTGTTCCACGACACCATTAAATCGCTCTTCAACCCGATTAACGTGATGTACGCGCTGGTTGTCGGCGGCTTCCTGCTGATTGCCGCCGAAGTGCTGAAGCCAAAAACCCCGCGTGCGGAAGGTCTGGACGATATGACGTATCGTCAGGCGTTTATGATTGGCTGCTTCCAGTGTCTGGCGCTGTGGCCGGGCTTCTCCCGTTCAGGGGCAACCATTTCCGGCGGGATGCTGATGGGCGTGAGCCGTTACGCGGCGTCTGAGTTCTCGTTCCTGCTGGCGGTGCCGATGATGATGGGCGCCACCGCGCTGGATCTCTACAAAAGCATCGGCTTCCTGACCGTGGGCGACATTCCGATGTTCGCCGTGGGCTTTATCACCGCCTTTATTGTGGCGCTGATCGCCATCAAAACCTTCCTGCAACTGATTAAGCGTATTTCGTTTATTCCGTTCGCGATCTACCGCTTTATCGTCGCGGCTGCCGTGTACGTGGTCTTCTTCTGATGACCGACCGCCCTCAGTCTTTCGGCTGAGGGCAACGTTTTTCCTTCCACGCCGCAACCGCATCAATCCGCCGCTTCGTCAGCTCTTCGCGGATCTCCGGGCCTTTAAACCCTGCCTCCACCACCTCTTTCGTTGGCACCGCTTTCGCTACGTCCCACGCCTCACGCAGCAAACGACCCTGCGGATAATCGGACGCTTCAAACCCGGTGCGGCCGCGCACGTCGGCTTCGCTGGTCAGCGCAATTTGCTCCACGCGCTGCGGCTTGCGCCAGGCGTCGATGTTATCGAACAGCCTGACGATGGTGGCGGGTTTCAGGATCGGGAAGGTGTGGATCAGGTCGTGGAACTCGGCGACCAGCTTTGCCAGATCGCGAATGTCATTCGGCACGCGCAGGCGCTGGCAAAGCCCTTCAACCAGCTTTACGCCAGCCGGACCGTGCCCGTGATGGCGTGGCCACAATTCCTTTGGCGTTAACCCTTTGCCGAGGTCATGGCAGAGAGTGGAAAAGCGCACGTCCACTTCAGGACTGAGCATAGCGGCCATGCTCAGCGTCATCAGGGTGTGAATGCCGGTATCAATTTCAGGGTGCCATTTCGCCGGGGCGGGCACGCCAAACAGCGCATCTATTTCCGGGAACAGCACTTTCAGCGCCCCGCAGTCGCGCAGAACCTGGAAAAAGATCTGCGGATTACGGGTAGTCAGGGCGTTTTCGGTCTCTTTCCAGACGCGTTCTGGCGTCAGGTGTTCCAGCTCGCCCGCGTCGGTCATGGCCGTCATCAGCGCCATCGTCTCGTCGGCGATGCGGAAGCTGAGATGGGCATAACGGGCGGCAAAACGCGCCACGCGCAGTACGCGTAACGGATCTTCAGAAAAGGCGGGGGAAATATGGCGTAAAAGACGGTCGCGCAGATCGTTCTGGCCGCCGTAGACGTCGATAATATGGCCGTTTTCGTCCTGCGCCAGAGCATTAATGGTGAGATCGCGGCGCAGTAAGTCCTGCTCCAGCGTCACATCCGGCGCGGCATAGCAGGTGAAGCCGGTATAACCGGAACCGGATTTCCGTTCGGTTCGCGCCAGGGCGTACTCTTCCCGGCTTTTCGGATGGAGGAACACAGGAAAATCGCGGCCTACCTGCTGGTAGCCCGCGTCAATCATCGCTTCGGGCGTGGCACCGACCACGACCCAGTCTTTATCTTTGACCGGCAGACCTAATAACGCATCACGTACCGCACCACCGACCAGATAACTCTTCACGCCAACACTCCCGTTTTCTCTTTTCGCAAGATGATACGTAAGTGTGGCAGAGAAGACGAGTTAGTTCATCCAGCGGTCTTTACGTTTACGGCTTGGGATAAGGTGAGGAAGCACCAGACCCAGCACCAGACCGACGCCCAGCACTCCGCCGCCATACATAAACCACTGCATGATGATGGTGCGTTGTTTGTCATCCAGCTGTAGATTCGCGGCGTTCACTTTCTTCTGCGCGACGATCAGCTCATTTTTCAGCTTCTGATTTTCATCTTTCAGACCGGCGATCACGCTGTCGCTTTGCGCCACTTTCTGCTGCATCTCTGCGGTGCGCTGGTTCCAGGTGCCGTCGATGTTGTTCAGCTTGTCAGTCAGGGTTTTCACCTGATTTTCCAGATCCGGCACGCGGGTGCGCAGGCTTGGCACCGTGCTCAGCTCTTTCAGCGGGATCCATGAGGTGCGGCCAGAGCTGTCACGAACCTGACCGTAATTGGTGTCTGCATTGGTTTGCAGCAGAGTCACTTCCTCGCCGGCATTTACCGTACCCACGAGGCGATAATTGTCTCCAGGGCCGCTGCGTACCCAGGTATTCAGTTCATCAGAAACGTAACGTTTCTCTTCAGCGTGGACCGCGGTTGCGGCGCTAAAAGCGAGTAAAGTAAGTCCAATCAGGCGTAATTTAAGCATATCAGTCGTTATTTTCATAAAAAGTGGAACGATAGTAGTGGTATCAGTGTCGCTACGCAAAGGATTCATCATCAATCGGAATCATCTGTGTCATGATTTCCACCGCTTTAAACTTTTACGCCCGTCAAATTGCTCATTGCGTGGCAATTTGGCGCAAAATACTATGTACTGACAAACAAATGGCGAGTAAGTTCGCCTTCATCGACGCGTCTGTGACGCACGCAAAAGTACAAGGCTATGGCACAAGAGATCGAATTAAAGTTTATCGTCGAAAAAGACAGCGCTGACGCGCTCCGCCAGCATCTGAATACGCTGTCCGGCGAGCACCATGAACCCGTACAGCTGCTCAACATCTATTACGAAACGCCGAACAACTGGCTGCGCAACCATGATATGGGCCTGCGCATCCGGGGTGCGAACGGGCGCTACGAGATGACGATGAAAATCGCCGGTCGCGTGGTGGGCGGTTTACACCAGCGTCCGGAATACAATATCGACATCAGTAAGCCAGAACTTGAGCTGGATCGTTTTCCGGCGGAAGTGTGGCCGGAAGGAACGCTGCCCGCAACGCTGTCGGCAGAGGCGCAACCGCTGTTCAGCACCGATTTCTGGCGCGAGAAATGGCTGGTGACGGAAGGCAAGAGCCGCATTGAGATCGCGTTTGATCGGGGTGAAATTAAGGCTGGTGAAGAGCAGGAGCCGATCTGCGAATTGGAACTCGAACTGCTTGATGGCGACGCGAGCGATGTGCTGAAGCTGGCGCGCAAGCTGGTGAACCAGCCTGGACTGCGTCAGGGCAGCCTGAGTAAAGCGGCACGCGGCTATCACCTGGCCGCCGGGAATGCGCCGCGCGTGCTGCGAGAAACCCCGATTCTGCGCGTTGTGCCGAAAGCCTCCGTTGAGCAGGGGATGGAAGCGGCGCTGGAGCTGGCACTCTCTCAGTGGCAGTACCACGAGGAGCTGTGGGCGCGTAACGTGAAAAATGCCAAAAAACAGGTGCTGGCCGCTATGGGGCTGGTACGTCATACCCTGACGCTCTTTGGCGGCATTGTACCGCGTAAAGCCAGCACTCACTTACGTGATTTGCTCACTCAAACCGAAACGCTGATGCTTTCCGACGTGTCGGCACAAACGGCGATCTACAGCCCGCAAAACGCCAGCGCGAAACTGGCGCTGACCGAATTTCTGGTGACGCGCGGCTGGCGCACCTTCCTCGATGCGAAAGGGCAGACCAAAATTGCGGAAAACTTCAAACGTTTTGCGGATATCCACCTCTCCCGTCACGCGGCCGAACTGAGAACCACCTTTGCGCATCCGCTGGGCGACCAGTATGGCGATCAGCTTCCCCGCCTGGCGCGTAACATCGACAGCATGTTGCTGCTGTCGGGTGCGTATGAGGGCGTGAAGGCGCAGGCCTGGCTGGAGAACTGGCAGGGGCTTAAGCATGCCATCGAGACCCGTCAGCAGATTGAGATCGAGCATTTCCGCAACGAGGCCATTTCGCAGGATCCGTACTGGCTGCACAGCGGAAAACGTTAATTCTGGCAAGGAACCCCTGATATGCCGCTTTCTTCGCAGTTACAGCAGCACTGGCAGACCGTTTGTGAACGCCTGCCTGAGTCGTTACCCGCGTCATCGTTAAGCGAGCAGGCGAAAAGCGTGCTCACGTTCAGTGATTTTGTGCAGGAGAGCGTCAGCGCTAACCCGGACTGGCTGGCAGAGCTGGAAAGCGCGCCGCCGCGGGCTGACGAGTGGCGGCATTATGCTGGCTGGCTGCAAACCGCGCTGGCAGAGGTGGCAGACGAAGCCACGCTGATGCGCGTTCTGCGTCAGTTCCGCCGCCGGGTGATGGTACGCATTGCCTGGGCGCAGGCGCTGGAGCTGGTGAGTGAAGAGAGCACCTTGCAGCAGTTGAGCGAGCTGGCGCAGACGCTGATCGTCGCCGCGCGGGACTGGCTCTACGCCGCCTGCTGTAAAGAGTGGGGCACGCCGTACAGCGAGGAAGGGGTTCCTCAGCCACTGTTGATCCTGGGGATGGGCAAGCTGGGCGGCTGCGAGCTGAACTTCTCCTCAGACATCGATCTGATTTTTGCCTGGCCCGAGAACGGCTCCACGCGCGGCGGCCGTCGCGAGCTGGACAATGCCCAGTTCTTTACTCGTCTGGGGCAGCGGCTGATTAAGGCGCTGGATCAGCCCACGCAGGATGGTTTTGTTTACCGCGTGGACATGCGCCTGCGTCCGTTTGGCGACAGCGGGCCACTGGTGCTGAGCTTTGCCGCGCTGGAAGATTACTACCAGGAGCAGGGTCGCGACTGGGAGCGTTACGCGATGGTCAAAGCGCGGATCATGGGCGACAGCGACGATGCCTACGCCAACGAGCTGCGCGCCATGCTGCGCCCGTTCGTGTTCCGCCGCTACATCGACTTCAGCGTGATCCAGTCCCTGCGAAATATGAAAGGGATGATTGCCCGCGAGGTGCGTCGCCGTGGCCTGAAAGACAACATCAAGCTCGGTGCTGGCGGTATTCGTGAGATCGAATTTATCGTCCAGGTCTTCCAGCTGATACGCGGCGGGCGTGAACCTTTTCTGCAATCCCGCTCGCTGCTGCCGACGCTAAGCGCTATCGATCAGCTGCATCTGCTGCCGGAAGGCGACGCGCAAACGCTGCGTGACTCTTATCTCTTCCTGCGTCGTCTGGAAAATTTGCTGCAAAGTATCAACGACGAACAGACCCAGACGTTGCCGGGCGATGAGCTGAACCGGGCGCGTCTGGCCTGGGGGATGCGGGTGGATGACTGGGCGGTGCTGACGCAACGGCTGGAAGCGCATATGGCGGGCGTGCGCCGCATCTTTAACGATCTGATCGGCGACGACGAAACTGAATCGCAGGACGATGCGCTCTCCGAGCACTGGCGCGAACTGTGGCAGGACGCGCTTCAGGAAGATGACACCACGCCGGTGCTGGCGCACTTAAGCGACGATGCCCGCCATCGCGTGGTGGCGTTGATTGCCGATTTCCGCCTCGAACTAAACAAACGCGCCATTGGCCCACGCGGTCGTCAGGTGCTGGATCATCTGATGCCGCATCTGCTGAGCGATGTCTGCTCCCGCGACGATGCGCCGGTGCCGCTGTCGCGCATGATGCCGCTGCTGAGTGGGATCGTCACGCGTACCACCTACCTTGAACTGTTAAGCGAGTTTCCCGGTGCGCTGAAGCACCTGATTTCCCTCTGCGCCGCCTCGCCGATGGTGGCGAACAAGCTGGCGCGTTATCCGCTGCTGCTGGACGAACTGCTCGACCCGAATACCCTCTATCAGCCGACGGCGACGGATGCCTATCGCGACGAGCTGCGTCAGTATCTGCTGCGCGTACCTGAAGAGGACGAAGAGCAACAGCTTGAGGCGCTACGTCAGTTTAAGCAGGCACAGATGCTGCGCGTGGCGGCGGCAGATATCGCCGGTACCCTGCCGGTAATGAAAGTGAGCGATCACTTAACCTGGCTGGCGGAAGCGATCATCGACGCGGTTGTCCACCAGGCGTGGGTGCAAATGGTAGCCCGCTACGGCCAGCCGAAGCACCTTGCTGACCGTGAAGGCCGCGGTTTTGCGGTGGTGGGGTACGGCAAGCTGGGCGGCTGGGAACTGGGCTACAGCTCCGATCTGGATCTGATTTTCCTCCACGACTGTCCGGCAGACGTCATGACCGACGGCGAACGTGAGATTGACGGACGGCAGTTCTACCTGCGCCTGGCCCAGCGCATCATGCACCTGTTCAGCACTCGCACCTCATCCGGCATTCTGTATGAAGTGGATGCGCGTCTGCGCCCGTCCGGCGCGGCAGGCATGCTGGTCACCTCGACGGAGGCTTTCGCCGACTATCAGAAGAACGAAGCCTGGACGTGGGAGCATCAGGCGCTGGTGCGCGCCCGCGTGGTGTATGGCGATCCGCAGCTCAAAACGCAGTTCGATGCGATCCGCAAGGCGGTCATGACGACCCCGCGCGAGGGCAGTACGCTGCAAACCGAAGTGCGGGAAATGCGGGAGAAGATGCGCGCGCACCTTGGCAACAAACATCGCGATCGCTTTGATATCAAAGCCGATGAAGGCGGGATTACCGATATTGAGTTTATCACTCAGTACCTGGTGCTGCTGCACGCGCACGATAAACCGAAGCTGACCCGCTGGTCGGATAACGTGCGCATACTGGAACTGCTGGCGCAGAACGACATTATGGATGAGCAGGAGGCGCAGGCCTTAACCCGCGCCTACACCACACTGCGTGATGAGTTGCACCATCTGGCATTACAGGAACAGCCGGGCCATGTGGCGCTGGACTGTTTCGCCGACGAACGCGCGCAGGTGACTACAAGCTGGCAGAAGTGGCTAGTGGAACCGTGCGTAACAAAACAAGTGTGATATTATCGCGCGCAAATTGTGAATCTTTCTGGAGTCAGGAATGAAAGTAACACTGCCAGAGTTTGAACGTGCTGGAGTTATGGTTGTCGGTGATGTGATGCTGGATCGCTACTGGTATGGGCCGACCAGCCGCATCTCTCCGGAAGCACCGGTACCGGTGGTAAAGGTCGACACCATTGAAGAGCGTCCCGGTGGCGCGGCAAACGTGGCGATGAACATAGCCTCTCTGGGCGCACATTCGCGTCTGGTTGGCCTGACCGGCATTGACGATGCGGCGCGTGCGCTGAGCAAGTCGCTGGCGGACGTGAATGTGAAGTGTGACTTCGTTTCTGTTCCGACCCACCCAACCATCACCAAGCTTCGCGTGCTGTCGCGTAACCAGCAGCTAATCCGCCTCGACTTTGAAGAAGGGTTCGAAGGCGTTGATCCCGAGCCGCTGCACGAGCGCATTAACCAGGCGTTGGGCAATATTGGCGCGCTTGTGCTGTCCGACTACGCGAAAGGCGCGCTGGCGAGCGTGCAGACCATGATCCAGCTGGCGCGTAAGGCCAGCGTACCGGTGCTGATCGACCCGAAAGGCACCGATTTTGAGCGCTATCGCGGCGCAACCCTGCTGACGCCAAACCTCTCTGAATTCGAAGCGGTGGCGGGCAAGTGCAAAACTGAAGAAGAGCTGGTTGAGCGCGGCATGAAAATCATCGCTGATTTCGAGCTGTCTGCGCTGCTGGTGACCCGTTCCGAGCAGGGCATGACGCTGCTGCAACCGGGCAAGGCGCCGCTGCATATGCCAACCCAGGCGCAGGAAGTGTACGACGTGACCGGTGCCGGTGATACGGTGATTGGCGTGCTGGCGGCGACGCTGGCGGCGGGTAACTCCCTGGAAGAAGCATGCTACTTCGCGAACGCCGCGGCGGGCGTGGTCGTCGGTAAACTCGGGACCTCCACCGTTTCGCCAATTGAGCTGGAAAACGCGGTGCGTGGGCGTGCGGATACCGGCTTTGGCGTCATGACCGAAGACGAGCTGAAAGTGGCCGTTGCCGCCGCGCGCAAACGCGGTGAAAAAGTGGTGATGACGAACGGCGTGTTCGACATCCTGCATGCGGGCCACGTGTCGTATCTGGCGAATGCGCGCAAGCTGGGCGACCGCCTGATTGTGGCGGTCAACAGCGATGCCTCAACCAAACGTCTGAAGGGTGAAACGCGTCCGGTTAACCCGCTGGAGCAGCGCATGATAGTGCTCGGCGCGCTGGAAGCGGTGGACTGGGTGGTCTCATTTGAAGAAGACACCCCGCAGCGCCTGATTGCCGGAATTTTGCCTGACCTGCTGGTGAAGGGCGGTGATTACAAACCAGAGCAAATCGCAGGTAGCGAAGAGGTCTGGGCGAATGGTGGTGAAGTAATGGTGCTCAACTTTGAGGACGGGTGTTCAACCACCAACATCATTAAGAAGATCCAGAAAGACAGTCAGTAAAAAACGGGCCTGTTGGCCCGTTCGTTTTTCACCCTCTCCCTGTGGGAGAGGGCTGGGGTGAGGGCATCAGGCCGCACTTATGCCTGGTCATCCACCGGTGGAATAGCTGGCGCTGGCTTCACTTCTTCCGGCGCATTGCGGTTTTCCAGCTCGGTCAAACGTTGTTCCAGCAGCGCCAGCTTCTCGCGGGTGCGCAGCAGCACCTGCGTCTGCACGTCAAACTCTTCGCGGCTGACTAAATCAAGGCGAACCAACTGTGCCTGCAACGTCTGGCGGATTTTCTTCTCAACGTCATCACCAAACTCACGAATACCTTTCGGCATGGACTCATGAACCTGACGCGCGATCTGCTCAATTTTCTTTGGGTCAATCATTGTCGTTTCCCTTGATGAAAAGGTGTTAGTGCCTATTGTAGCGTGTCATGCCGCGGGTTAAACAAAATTGTTTGAAGCTTATGCATTGCCCAGGGTAATCAATAGCGTTATAGTTATCTCGCTTATTCTCAGGGCGGGGCGAAATTCCCCACCGGCGGTAAATCAGCTTAACGCTGAAAGCCCGCGAGCGCTTTGGGTGAATTCTCAAAGGTCAGCAGATCCGGTGTAATTCCGGGGCCGACGGTTAGAGTCCGGATGGGAGAGAGTAACGATCCAGTCGGGCAAAGCCCGCTCACGTTATTTTTTTGCCGCTTGCACGGCGCTCCTAAGACTGCCCTGATTCTGGTAACCATAAAGTTAATGAGGTTTTTTTACCATGAATCAGACGCTACTTTCCTCTTTTGGCACTTCAACTCAACGTGTTGAACATGCACTGGATGCCCTGCGCGAAGGCCGCGGTGTGATGGTGCTTGACGATGAAAACCGTGAAAACGAAGGCGACATGATTTTTGCCGCCGAGAACATGACCGTTGAGCAGATGGCGCTGACCATCCGTCACGGTAGCGGCATCGTATGCCTGTGCATCACCGAAGACCGTCGCCAGCAGCTTGATCTGCCGATGATGGTTGAAAACAACACCAGCGCCTTTGGTACTGGCTTCACTGTGACCATTGAAGCGGCGCATGGCGTAACCACCGGTGTGTCGGCGGCTGACCGTCTGACCACCGTGCGTGCAGCGATTGCTGATGGTGCGAAACCTTCCGATCTGCACCGTCCTGGTCACGTCTTCCCGCTGCGCGCGCAGCCGGGCGGCGTGCTGACCCGTGGTGGTCATACCGAAGCGACCATCGATCTGGTGACGCTGGCTGGCTTCAAACCCGCAGGCGTGCTGTGCGAACTGACCAACGATGATGGCACCATGGCGCGTGCGCCGGAGTGCATCACCTTTGCGCGTCTGCACAATATGCCAGTGGTGACGATTGAAGATCTGGTTGAGTACCGCCGCGCGCACGAGCGCAAAGCCAGCTGAACATGCTGATGTAAAAAAGCCGGGGAAACCCGGTTTTTTTGTTTATAGTGGTAGTTAATTTTGAACAGTACCACGGTTTCGAACGGCCCGGACTGAATCGCTTTTCCTTCTTCCCGTGAAAGTTCAGCTGTGTAGTTTTGCTCAACATTCATCTTATCGCCCGTAAAATCGGCGTACTCTTTGTACTGGTTGAAGGTGTAAGGGGCCGTTCCGTTAAGAATACGCAGTTTTAACCCATTCCCTATCAGCACCGCAGTGTCGTCTGCGCTGAGCGTTTCGGTTGTGTAAAACGACGAGTCCATCTTAAATCCATCCGAGCACTGGGCATCCTGGACTTTGGTGGTTCGTATTGAAAACGTGCGCAAACGCGTCTGCTGATTCACGATGTCGCGCGCGCTGAAGGTGCCAAAGTCGATCTCCTGATTTTCAGGGAAAATGGTAAACGTCGCCCCGCAATCAAGCACCGTAATGTTTTGCAGTCCGTTGATGTGATACTTAAGGTTCTTCGCATCGGCCATCTGATTAACGCCGCCCTTACCGTCAAACTGCACAACGATGTAATCGCTGAGCGAGCTGACATAGCCATGTGGCGGCATAGCCTTAATTCTCACGAAAAGTCGTAAACGGGCGACGAACGTGCGCGTAATGTGGATATCATCCGGATTGCCAGAGCAGATGCGATTCTCCCAACCCATCTGGCGGATTTGATCCGGGGTGTAAATGGTGATGTTATCGTTGTCCAGGCACTGGCGGGTATCCACGCCGTTGGGCTGGCCTGTGGCATCGTAATCTATGCCTTCATAGGTGACGCCCAGTTCATAATAGGGATCGGTTGCGGCAGGATAAGGGTTTACCCAGGCAAAAACATCTTCCGGCTTGAAACCGCTTGTGACGTTATTGTCACACGTCACCGGAATTTTAATGTCATCAGACTCCCATATTTTTTGGCCAACCTGAGCGTTGCTGGGTATGGCAAAAGGGGAGATCGTTTTTGTCTCCTCGACGGGGCCGCCAGATCCACCCAGATAGCAGTTGAGCGCCAGCGCTTCTTTCAAAGGCAGCGCTGTAAGCAGCAATGTAAGCAGGAAACTAGTGAGCTTTCGCATCTTTATCGATTTTCCGTTCGTTAAGCTTACATTGCGCCGTTCCGGTGCACTGTACGTCGACTTTTTTCAGTGCGCCGTAATCGTCGATGTAGCCGATGCTGTAATAACTACCGTGGTAATCGCCGGTAGAGGCAGTTGCCGTGGCGAAAGGCGCAATCATCAGACTGTCAAAACCCGGCAGCATGGTTTTGGCATTTTTGCTCAGCCACGCCAGCGTGATGTAGTACGGCGTAGGGTTGTGGACCGTGAGCCCTTTCGCGTTGGCGGTAATTTCCATACGCATTTCAGTCAGTTCGCCAGATTTTTTGCGAATCGCTTCCGGACGCCAGAAGAGCTTAATTCGGCTCTGCATGGCAACCTGCATCACGCTGCGCTCCTCGCTGGCGCTGGTGCTTTTAGGCGGTACTTCACGCAGGTTGAAATAAAACAGCGATTCCCTGTCTTTTGGCAACTGGCGGGTAGCGGCTTGTTTAACAATTCTTACCTGCGACGAGGCGCCCGCTTCGATACGTTGAATGGGGGGAAGCGCCATAAAGTGCACATCTTCTTTTTGCCCCTTTTCATCTTCAATCCAGGAGAGCGCCAGATAAGGCAGCGCCTTGCTCTGGTTGTCCACTTTCAGGCTGCTGGCCTTGTCGCTTTCTGGAAAAACAATGCGCGTGCGGTCCAGGTTAATGGCCGCGTGGGCGGTAAATGTTGTGCTGATCAGCATCAGGCACAGGCTTTTAATCGGCGTTAATTTCATGATGATTTCTTACTGGCACGGCAGTATCAACTGCATACTGTTTTCTAAGTGAGAAGGTAACGAGAAGCGACACTGTTGGTTGTCGCCCCATGTCACGCGAAACTGCTGTTCTGGCTCAACGGCGCCGAGCCAGACGCGGCCTTCATCGGCCACCATCCCAACCTGTAAATTGCTTTCATCCAGGCGAACAATCGCCCCGAGTGGTGGTGTTCCTGACGACATCCGCAAAACGCCTGTTACGTCCTGACCTGCGCGCGTGGCAATCTGACGATAACCAATGGCCCCCTCAGTCCAGGTTGAGGTCACGACGCGGTTGTCCACGTCCACGCCATCCGGAAGGTTGTTCATATTGACCTGCACGCTGGAGGGGGAATAGCTGGAGAATGACGGTAAAACGCCGATGCCAAAACGGTTAGTTTCATCGCGCGACATGTTCAGCGGGATATGGCCTACCCCGTCGGTGCTGACCATTACGCGGGGTTCATTACCGTAACTGCGCCGGTGCAGCGCGGCGCCTTTCGCCGTTGAGGTGAAGGAACCGCTCCAGCTCGCGCTGAGGGAGTTATATTCGTTAGCTTTATAGCTGCCGGAGAGATTGAGATCGCCGTACGCAGAATAATGCTGATAATTCCCGCTGACCTGCGCGCCGGAATCTGGCTTCCCGCTCTCCGTACCTGCGGAAACGCCCCAGGTATTATTGCGATCCGACGTGTCATACCACGACACGTTATGGCTCAGCGTGTCGCTGTTACGCAGGTCATAGTTAAGTCGATGATCGGGATCGAGCGGTACGCTGAGCGAGAGATAAAACTGAGTATCGTCATTTTCGTCTTCCTCCTCGTAATGCGTTTTACTCCAGGACAGGGTTACGCCAAGGTTCTTCCAGCGACCTATATCAAAGTTGTAGCCCGCCGTGATGCTGCCGGTCGTGGAGGGTGAATCATTCCACCATGTCTGACGCAGCATATTGACGTACAGGTTCAGGGATAACGCTGAAATGTACTGGCTTGCCGTCACGCTCAGGGTTTGTTTTTCCGACTGGCGGTCACCGTTGTCATAATCCAGGTAGCGGGCGTAGCTCAAAAACTGTGGGTCTGAGTAGCGGTAGCTGGCGAGCGTAAGCTGACTGCCGGTGGTATCGAAACGCTTGCTGTAGTTAATGCGATAGCTGTAACCCGTCTGGCTGCGCTGGTGTGGCAGCTGGCTGGTAGCCTGCGTGACGTCAAAAGAGAGCGCCCCCAGCCAGGCCATATTCTGGCCGATCCCGGCAGCGACGGAACGATAACGGTCGCCATCGGCCAGCGTGCCGCCATACAGAGAGGTGTGCGACAGCATGCCCCAGGAAAATTCGCCGCTCATGAAGGCATTATCTTCAACATCATGGGAGGCGCCCTGGCGCGCTTTACCCGCCGCGAGCTTATAGCGCACCTGGCCCTTGCGCGTTAAAAACGGCACGGATTCAGCCGAGACCTGGAAGGTGTTGACGCGTCCGTCTTCTTCCGTGACTTTGACGTCCAGCGTGCCCTGAACCGACTGGTTAAGATCCTGAATAACAAAGGGTCCTGGTGGCACTTTACTCTGGTAAATCACGCGATCGGCAAGGCTTACGGCCACGGTGGCATTGGTTTGTGCTATTCCGGTAATCTGTGGGGCATAGCCGCGCAGCGACCATGGCAGCATACGTTCATCGCTGATTAGCGATGCGCCGGTGTAGGTGAAGGCGTCAAAAATGGAGGACTGGAAATCCGTTTCACCCAGCGTCAGTTTCGCACCGATCGAGGGCAGAGGGCGGAACATATACACGCGTGAAAAACGGCCATCCTGCTCTGAGCCTGCTTCAGTATCGCTTCGCGTGTACTGGTAATCGCTTCGCAGACGCCACGCGGCCATGTTCGCACCGGCGGTACCATAGGTATTGGCGTTGTCATTGCTGCCGCTGCTATTGGGCTGATAATGGCTGGCAAAAAGATTGTAATCCAGCAGTACGCCTGGCACGCCGTTGTCCCAGGTGGATGGCGGCATCCAGTCAACCGCACGGTATTGCAGCCACGCCTGGGGGATCGTTACTTTCAGGGTCTGGCTGCCTTGCTCAAAAGTAAATTTGATGTCTGGTCTGGTGGCGAAATCAACGCATCCCTCTTTTTCCGGCAAAGCGTGACGAACGTCATCCTGCAATGCGAATGTATCGGCCAGCGCGGGGGGAATACAGACCTGAACTGCGTTATTTATTTCTCGCCAGCGAAGCTGCCAGCCATTTGCCAGCGGAATATCATTAACTGAAACCGTAACGAAATAGCTTCCCGGCGTAACCGATATTTGATCTTTAAAACGTGATAAATCGACGCTGCCGCGCTGATCTTTATCGATGGCGTTTATATTAAATTCAGTGGCAGAGGCAACTATCGTCATTAACAGGGACGCAATGATGATTATCCATTGTACTTTGTATGTCATCATCCTGTTACTCGAATAAATAAAGAGTGCCGACCGGCATGGATTGCCAGTCGGCTGATACCGTGACGTAACGGAATTATTTGTACATCAGGACGTAGTTAGCCGTGGCTTCAACCTGGCCTGCCGTCGCAGTTTTACCTGTTGGGACTTCCATAACCGCTTTGAAATGCAGCGTCTGGGTGGTTGAACCCGCCAGCAGATCAAGCACGTTTGGCTGACCAAGCGTGATGTTGCCTTCCGCGTTATCCAGCAGACGGACGCCCACGTTCTGCGCACCGTTTGCAAAGGTGTTGCTCATCAGGCTGGTATCCGTCGCATCTGTCGCTGCGCTGGTAAAGGTCACTTCCACTTTAGTAATTGGCGTGTCGGTTTCGTCTGCCGGATCGTCAAGCTGGCAGTTTTCCAGATTGATATCGACCGGAACCGGCGTGGATTTTTTGTTGGCGTTGATAACGGCCGTAGTCACTTCACCCAGGTCGACTTCTTTATCAACGCTGTCTGGAGCGATGCTGCATGGTGCGTCAATAACCACGCCTTTGAATTTGATTTTGCCTGAGCCTTGATCATCAGCAAACGCAGAACCCGATACAATGGCAGCCATAGCTGCCGCTAACAGCAATTTTTTACCCATATACATGAAAATATCCTTTTTCAGATTGATTCGTAATGTGAATATTAATTTCAGAATACTCGCAAAGTATACGGATTGGGGCGGGGAGACGCGATTAACGTGACTTAAATATATTTTTAGATGGTTTTAATTAATATTTTCAGGCTATCTGAAGAGGCTTCTTTTTTCGGGGTTTTAATAGATTTATATTTTGTGGGTTATTATATGTAAAATATATAGGATTGTTTTTTTGAATAATATAAAGCCTCCGTATAAAAACGGAGGCATTTATTCTTAGCCAATACCTGCCGTTTGCAGCAGAACCAGGCTCATCCCCATCACTGACATTCCACACAGCACGCCGTAGCTTGGGTTATTGTTGGGATCGATCTCTTTTGCCAGCGGCATCAGCTCATCGACAGAGAGCGCGACCATAATCCCGGCCACGGCAGCCATAATTGCAGCCATTACAACCGGGGATACGAGGCTACCGAGGATCAGCCACGCCAGCACGCCGCCGAGAATTTCAGCCATGCCGGAGATACCTGCCCAAAAGACAGCTGTACGTTTTGAACCCGTGGCGGCATAAACGGGCCCGGCAACGGCAAGTCCTTCAGGAATATTGTGCAAAGCCACGGCCAGCGCCACACCAAAACCCATTTCCAGGTTGCTGCTGGCCGTGACATAGGTGGCGATACCTTCCGGAAAGTTATGCAGGCTGATACCCAGCGTCAGCAGAATGGCCGTGCGTTTGATATTTCCCGGAATGGGGGTAACGCTTTTTTGCATTAAATCCTGCGGGTGCGCGTGAGGAAGAATACGGTCGAGTGCAAAATAACCCAGCAGGCCAATGATAAACATGCCATAGCCCAGAACAGGCGACATCCCTTCGGTGTGAAGCGCGGCGGGCAGCATCTCCATCAGCGAGATAAGCAGCATGATCCCGGCGGCGAAACCCAGCGAGAAGGCCAGCAGGCGATTAGAGGGTTTTTGCCCGAGTACCCCGAGGAACGCACCGATAAAGGTTGCGGCGCCCGCAAGTATGGTCAAAATCAACGGTACTGACATGCATTCTCCTTAAGCGATATCTGGCATTCAAATTTCCTGATGATGATCTTCACGGTTATCTGCGTTCATCTTCACCTGAATGCGCGTAATGTAGGCCCATCACATTGACACCTCCTCTAAGGATATCACCATGTCTTCTTCTCGTATGCCAGCACTGTTTTTAGGCCATGGCAGCCCAATGAACGTCCTGGAAGATAACGTCTATACCCGCGCCTGGCGTCAGTTGGGTGAGACGTTACCGCGTCCGAAGGCAATTGTGGTGGTCTCTGCGCACTGGTTTACCCGGGGTACCGGCGTGACGGCCATGGAAACGCCAAAAACGATTCATGATTTTGGCGGCTTTCCGCAGGCGCTGTATGACACGCATTATCCTGCGCCGGGCTCCCCTGAGCTGGCGCAGCGGCTGGTTGAGCTGCTTGCCCCTGTTCCGGTTGCGCTGGACAAAGAAGCCTGGGGCTTTGACCATGGCTCATGGGGGGTGTTGATCAAAATGTATCCGGATGCCGATATTCCGATGGTACAACTGAGTATCGACAGCACCAAACCAGCTGCCTGGCACATGGAGATGGGGCGTAAGCTGGCTTCGCTTCGTGATGAGGGCATCATGCTGATTGCCAGTGGCAACGTGGTACACAATCTGCGTACGGTACGCTGGCACGGTGAAAATACGCCGTACCCCTGGGCAACAGCCTTTAATGACTATGTAAAAGACAACCTGGCCTGGCAAGGGCCGGTCGAACGGCACCCTTTGGTGAACTATCTGGAGCACGATGGCGGTTCGCTCTCTAACCCGACGCCGGAACACTTCTTGCCATTGCTGTATGTATTAGGCGCATGGGACGGTCAGGAGGTTATTACAACCCCGGTCGACGGCATTGAGATGGGGAGTTTGAGTATGCTGTCGGTGCAGGTGGGGTAAACACATGCCCGGTGACGCTGCGCTTACCGGGCCTACGCTCGACATGTAGGCCGGGTAAGGTGAAGCCGCCACCCGGCAAGTCTTACTCGACGAAAATATGCGGGTAGAAACGCGACAGATCCTGCGTAATCAGCGCGCGATCTTCGCGAATGCCAATCCCGGCAGGCTGATCGTTAATAAGCCAGCTGCCGATCAGCGTATAGCTGTCGCCAAACTTCGGCAGTTGATAAAACGCCTGGACGATCATCCCTTCTTCACCGTACGGCCCTTCAACTGCTTCCAGCGTTTTACCGTTTTCGATAATCGAGACGTTTGCCCCTTCACGGGAGAAGATTGGCTTAACGACGTATTTCTCCATCGGTGGGAAATCATCTTCGGCAAAATAAGCAGGCAGCAGGTTCGGGTGATTCGGGAACATCTCCCACAGCATCGGCAGCAGGGCTTTATTGGAGATAATGCTCTTCCAGGCTGGTTCCAGCCAGCGCACGCCAGCGTCTTCCAGTTTGGTAGAGAACATTTCCCGCAGCATGTATTCCCACGGATAGAGCTTGAACAGGTTGCTGATCACCTGATCCTGCATGTCCGTAAACTGACCTTTTTCACCTAAACCGATATCTTCGATATAGAGAAATTCCGTCGCCACTTCCGCTTCGGCTGCGCAGTCCTGCAAATACTGAACCGTACCGCGGTCTTCTTCGGTATCGCGGCAGCAGGCGAGGTGCAACAGGTTGAAACCGTGCTGTTCACGCAGTTCGACGAAACGTTCAATCAGCTTTTCCTGAAGGCTGTTGAACTGATCGCTGCCTTCCGGCAAGTTTCCGGCATTCGCCTGATCTTCCAGCCAGATCCACTGGAAGAACGCGGCTTCGTACAGGGAGGTTGGCGTATCTGCGTTGTTTTCTAAAAGCTTCGGTTCACCCACGCCATCCCATGCCAGATCGAGGCGAGAGTAGAGCGAAGGCTGGTTCGTTTTCCAGGACTGACGAACAAAGCTCCAGGTGTGCTTCGGAATGCGGAATTTGGTCATCAGCTCATCGCTGTCGATGACTTTCTCAACCACCTTCAGGCACATCTGGTGCAGCTCTGCGGTCACTTCTTCAAGCTTTTCGACCTGAGCAAGCGTGAGCTTATAGTAAGCATCTTCACACCAGTACGGCTCGCCGTACATGGTGTGAAAGTTGAAACCGTATTCGGTGGCTTTTTCGCGCCAGTCCGGGCGCTCGGCAATACTGACTCGTTCCATGATCAGCCGCCCATTGAGCGAGTTGAGGAGCCGGTCGCACTACGCTGCATGGTGGTTTGTTTGGCAACAGACTCACCGAAGCCGCCACGGGTAATGGTGCTGGTGGTGGCTGGTTTCGGCGCCATTGCGGTTTTCGGTACGGTCATCGTACGGCCAGGCGTTGCAGCACCGTAACCCTTGCCGGTGGCATCGGTGTATTTCCCGTAGGCCGGGCTGTTCGGGTTTTTGGAGCTAAACAGCGGCTGCTGCTGGTAGCCCGCACCGCCGCTCATCAAACGGCCCATCATATAACCCGCCATCAGCGGCATCCAGAAGCTGCCGCTGGACTGTGCCTGCGCCTGGTTTTCCGGTGCCATACCCGCCTGAGCAGGTGCCTGCTGGCACTGGCCTTCACCGAATTCGGCTACACAGTCTTCGCGTGAGGCATATTTCGGCGCGGTACGTTCCGCTTCTTTCAGGGCGTTGTTATACGCCGTCGTACACTCAGCGGCTTTACCGGTTGCGCTCGCGCAGTCGTCGGCGTTTTGATACAGCGAAACCGTTTCGTCGTTTTGCTCACAGCCTGCCAGCATAAAGACGGCGGTGACCGCCAGCGCGACAGGTGTCAGGTGGCGTGCGTTCCAGCTTTTGCGGAACGACGCGTGATTCATCGTTTTTGTCCGTTTCATATTTGTCTTCCAGGACCCAGTGGTAATAACGCTCAGGATAGAGGATGAGTGGTTGAAAATGAAGCGACGAGGGGCGAAATCCGGGGGATCTTTACGTTGGCTTACGTTCGGGGGGGATTAATGTGCTCCCTCTCCCTGTGGGCTGAGGGTTCCCCAGAAAAATGAAAAGCACGATGAAGTGTGATCTACTGGTTGCGCTAACAAATCA
>NZ_JBMKIC010000018.1:0-95043 GCF_049238665.1 Enterobacter cloacae complex sp. IR5450 | reverse complement strand
CTCAAAATCGCTGGAGCTGCATGACAAGGTCATCGGGCATTATCTGAACATAAAACACTATCAGTAAGTTGGAGTCATTACCAAGACATTGAAGGATTCTCCGAAAACCTACCTGTTGTAACTGTTGAGCTACTGTATTGCGTTGGCAGTCGGGTCTTAGACGCAGAATGCGTAAATTCATACTTTTGGCTTGAATCGCGTTGATGAATGTAACGATATATTTCAGGGGAAGCATGTGACTTTCAAAGGAGGTTTCGATGAAATCTGCACACCTGGTTTGCCTGCTCGTTTGCCTGATTTTCGCTGCGTTTGTTCACGCGCAGGAGAAGAGCGCTCCGGAGAAAGAGGCCCAGATAAAACAGCAGGTCATGAAAGATGTAAAGAAAACCTGTACCCCGCAGAAAAAGCAGAGCGATAAGGCCTGGCAGGCGATGATTTTGTCGTCTGAGGCCAATCAGCTGCTGATCAAAAACGCCATCACCGCCGTGAAGCGTGACAACCTGGACGCCTACTGGGATGCAGTCAGTCAGGTGGATTGTATGGAAGATTACTGAGGGTTGAGCGCCGGGTGGCGCCGCGCTTACCCGGCCTACATCACACGTTTAACGCTTCCGCACATCCGGAATAATCAAATCCCCGCGCAGAACGTAGGACCCGAGCATCTGCGTTTTCTCTGTCAGCCAGCTCACGATGCGCGCCGCCATGGCGTCCATGGAATACTCAATGGCCGGGATCACCGGAATACCCGGCAGATGCAGCGAACCGCCGAGGCTAAAGACCATGATGTCTTCCGGTACCGATTTATTAAACGCCTGTAACTGCGGGATCACCCGCTGGGCTTCCTGCTCATCCGCCACCAGCAGCGCGTTGAAGTTCAGCGTGGACGCGTTGTTGAGTAATTCCTGAAGCGCAACGGACGATGAAGTTGCGTCCATAAACACGAGGTTGCGATTAAAGGGCAGGAAGTTTTTCTCCAGCGCATGTTTATAACCCAACAGCACCTGATCGGCAAAGCCGCTGCCGTGCGGGTGGATGAGCGCTATCTGGCGACGCCCCTGGCTGGTGAGATAGTTGCAGGCCGTTTCAGCCGCGAACGCGTGATCGAACTGAATGCTGTTGGCGTTATCGGCTTCCATACAGTCGACCAGAATCACGTTGTCCATGTCCACGTCCAGCGGGAAACGCGCGCCAATCACCAGAATGTCATCACATAAGCCGCAGGAGAGTTCTTCAAGGGCGTTCATCACTTCTGTTTTCGTGTGTGCGAAACGCAGCAGCAGATGTTTTTGATGCTGGCTGAGGTGTTTTTCCAGCGCGTACAGGTAACCGGTGGTCTGGTTAATGTTTTCCTGCGCGCAAATCACCCCAATGCAGCCCGTCGACTGGCTCAGCAGCGACTGGGCGATCACGTTGGGACGATAGTTCAGCTCGTCCACCGCTTTCAGAACAGCCTGGCGGCTGGCTTCTTTAACGCCACGCGACCCGCTCAACACCCGTGATACCGTGGCTTTGGACACCCCGGCCAGACGCGATACATCGTTGATTGTAGACATCTCTCTCCCCTGTCAGACGCAACTGGCGTCTGTAATTTCCATCACCGCTACGGCTCACATTATAGCCAGAACGGAGTATATCCGTTTCCGTTTTCCATGGAAACCGATTTTCCGTTTCCACTCAATTTGATGCCAAAACAGCCAAATTATGTGACCCACATCCGGTTAATTAGCCTCATAAGTAAGGGATCTTGATGGTTGTCACACTTCTGTCTTTTATAAATGGAAACCGGTTTCCGTATCATGTCCAATCATCCTCGCAATAACTTTTTACATTTTGAGGATGGTTGTCGATGTTCAAGATTATGCTGTGCTGCTCTGCCGGGATGTCCACCAGCCTGCTGGTCAGCAAAATGATCGATGTTGCAAAAGAACGGGGCTTACCCGTGAAGATAGATGCGTATGGCGTATCCGAATTTGATACGCAGTTTCCGCACTATCAGGTGGTGCTTCTCGGACCGCAAGTGAAATACATGTTAAAGACACTCTCAGACAAGGCAGCGACGCAAGGCATTCCGGTGCAGCCCATCGACATGATGGATTACGGCATGCAGCGTGGCGATAAAGTACTGGACTATGCTCTGTCGCTTATCGAAGCGGCACACTAAAAGGTGTTCACATGAGTTCGTTATATCAATCTATGGTCGCGGTCATTGAGCAATCAATTACCCCGCTGGCCGCGAAGCTGGGTCAGCAAAAGTATGTGATTGCCATCCGCGACGGCTTTACCGCCGCGCTGCCGTTCATGATCATCGGCTCGTTTATGCTGGTGTTTATCTTCCCGCCGTTTTCGGCGGATACCACCAACAGCTTCGCCCGCGGCTGGCTGGATTTCTCCGAGACCTACCGCGAACAGCTGATGCTGCCCTTTAACCTCAGCATGGGCGTGATGACCTTCTTCATCTCGGTGGGGATTGGGGCGAGCCTGGGGCGTCAGTTTAACCTCGATCCGGTGATGTCCGGCCTGCTGGCCTTTATGGCCTTCCTGCTGGTCGCAGCACCCTATGCCGATGGCAAAATTTCGACCCAGTATCTCTCCGGCCAGGGGATCTTCACTGCGCTTATCACCGCGATCTACTCCACTCGCGTGTACGCGTGGCTGAAGCAGAACAACGTCACCATCCGCTTGCCGAAAGAGGTGCCGACCGGCGTGGCGCGTTCGTTTGAGATCCTGATCCCGGTGATGGTGGTGATCGGAACGCTGCACCCGCTGAACCTGTTCATTGAAGCGCAGACCGGGATGATCATCCCGCAGGCGATTATGCACCTGCTGGAGCCGCTGGTGTCGGCGTCTGACTCCCTGCCCGCGATTCTGCTCTCCGTGCTGCTGTGCCAGATCTTCTGGTTCGCGGGTATCCACGGCTCGCTGATTGTCACCGGCATCATGAACCCGTTCTGGATGGCGAACCTCTCGGCAAACCAGGCGGCGCTGGCGGCGGGCGCGGCGCTGCCGCACGTTTATCTGCAAGGTTTCTGGGATCACTACCTGCTGATTGGCGGCGTAGGCTCGACCCTGCCGCTGGCGTTCCTCCTGCTGCGTAGCCGCGTTACCCATCTGCGCACCATCGGCAAAATGGGCGTTGTGCCAAGCTTCTTTAACATCAACGAACCGATTCTGTTCGGCGCGCCGATCATCATGAACCCGATGCTGTTTATCCCGTTCGTGTTCGTTCCGCTGGTCAACGCCTGCCTGGCGTACGGCGCAACTAAACTCGGCTGGCTGGCTCAGGTGGTTTCGTTAACCCCTTGGACCACGCCCGCGCCGATTGGCGCCTCGTGGGCGGCGAACTGGGCGCTGAGCCCGGTGGTGATGTGCCTGGTCTGCATGGTGATGTCCGCCCTGATGTACCTGCCGTTCCTGCGCGCCTATGAGCGTACGCTGATTAAAAACGAAGAGCAGAAAGCCCAGGCTGCAACCGTGGGTGCCGCTGAAGCCACAAGCAATTAAGCAAAGAGGAAGGGTCATGAAATACGCATTTCCCGATAACTTCTGGTGGGGCAGCGCAAGCTCCGCTCTCCAGACGGAAGGGACACGAGAGGGTGAAACCACGTGGGACTACTGGTTTGCCCGCGAGCCGAACCGTTTTCACAACGGCGTGGGGCCGCAGCACACCTCCACGTTTTATCAGCACTGGAAAACGGACATTCAGCTGTTAAAGCAGCTGAACCACAACAGCTTTCGTACCTCGATTAGCTGGGCGCGCCTGATCCCCGACGGTATCGGTGAAGTGAACCCGGACGCGGTCGATTTTTACAATCAGGTTATTGATGAGCTGAATGAACAGGGCATCACGCCGTTTATCACCTTGTTCCATTTCGACATGCCGATGGCGATGCAGGAAATCGGCGGATGGGAAAACCGCGACGTGGTGGACGCTTACGCCCGCTATGCGCAGATATGCTTCGAGCTGTTCGGCGACCGCGTGCTGCACTGGTTTACCTTCAACGAGCCGATCGTGCCGGTGGAAGGCGGTTATCTGTATGACTTCCACTACCCCAACGTAGTGGATTTTCGTCGGGCAGCCACCGTGGCGTATCACACCGTGCTGGCCCATGCGAAGGCGGTTCAGGCCTACCGCGCCGGGCACTACGCGGGGGAGATCGGCATCGTGCTGAACCTGACGCCGTCTTACCCGCGCTCCCGGAACCCGGCAGACGTGAAGGCGGCGCACGTTGCGGATCTAATGTTTAACCGCAGCTTCCTCGACCCGGTCCTGCGCGGCGAATACCCGGCGGATCTGGTGGCGCTGCTGAAATCTTACGACCAGCTGCCCGCCTGCAAGCCGGAAGACGGTTTCCTGATTGCGGAAGGGAAAATCGACCTGCTCGGCATTAACTACTATCAGCCGCGTCGCGTGAAGTGTCGCGACAGCGCGGTGAACCCGCAGGCGCCGTTTATGCCGGAGTGGTTCTTTGATAGCTACGAGATGCCGGGCCGCAAGATGAACCCGTACCGCGGCTGGGAAATCTACGAGCCGGGTATTTACGATATTCTGGTTAACCTGCGCGACCATTACGGCAACCCCCGCTGCTTTATTTCGGAAAACGGCATGGGTGTCGAAAATGAGCAGCGCTTTATTGAAAACGGCCAGATTAACGATCAATACCGCATTGATTTTATTTCTGAGCATTTATCGTGGCTGCACAAAGGTATTAGCGAAGGCTGCAATTGCCTTGGCTACCATATGTGGACGTTTATTGATAACTGGTCGTGGTGTAATGCGTATAAAAACCGCTACGGTTTATTCAGCTCGATGTAGAGACGCAGCAGCGCACCATTAAAAAAAGCGGAGAGTGGTTTGCCGCCACCGCCTTAAATAATAGTTTTGATAAAGAGTAAAGATAATGATCGCACTAGAAGAAGCCGTAATGGAAATTATCGTCAACGCCGGGCAGTCCCGCAGCCTGTGCTTTGAAGCCCTGCACGCGGCGCGCCAGGGCAACCTTGACGAGGCCAAAAGCCTGCTGCGCGAAGCCGACGGCTACGCGCGCCAGGCGCACAAGATGCAGACCAAACTGATTGAGCAGGACGCGGGCGAAGCCCGCCAGCCGATGACCTTAATTATGGTGCACGCGCAGGATCATTTAATGAATTCGCTATTAGCGCGTGAATTATCTGAAGAGATTATTCATTTATATCAGAGATAGTCTATGGCGAAATAATTTAATGTAATACCTCTGTACCTAAAACTAGAAATCCACTTGTTCTGATGATAGCGACATATTCTGTCAGATCGGAGCGGGATGGTTATTGTCTGAATAAAATTAAACTATATTGAGATAACCATGAATACGATTAAAAAACTTCCATTAACCATGGCGGTTATCGCCGCGCTTTGCCCAATTTCCGTCCTCGCTCAGGAATTCACTCAGGAGCAAATCGACGCCATTGTGGCGAAAGCGGTGGATAAAGCCCTGGCCGAGCGTCAGGCTAAAATGGATGCGGCGGTCGCGAAAAAAGCGGACGTGGTGACCGAGCCGCAGAGCGCGGCGCAATCCCCGGATATGGCGATCCCGTTCGGGGTTAAATTTACCGGCTACGCCCGCTACGGCGCGCACTTCCAGGCTGCCGATCAGAAATACGTGGCTGTCGATGGCTCCTACAACGGCGCGTCCGCGATCGGTCGTCTGGGTAACGAAGGCAACGGCGGCGAGTTCCAGCTCTCCAAAGCTTTCAAGGGCGAAAACGGCGCCATCTGGGACATCAACGTGATGATCGACCACTGGGGCGACGAAGTTAACCTGAAAAAGGCCTACGCGGGGGTGACCAACATTATGGCCTCCAACCCGAACGCCTATTTCTGGGCCGGTCGCGACTTCCACCAGCGTCCGCAGCAGGGTATCAACGATTACTTCTGGATGAACCACGACGGCCAGGGCGCCGGGGTGAAGAACTTCGATATCGGCGGCGTGCAGTTTGACGTCGCTGCCGTGGCGGCAGTGGAATCCTGTAGCCCGGAAGTGATGGAAGACGAAGCGAACCCGTCACGCATCACCTGTACCGGCGGGTCCGGCACGGGCGACAAGGGCAACTACGCGGCCACCTCTAAAATCCACGGCATGAAGCTCGGTCCGCTGGATCTGGAGCTGTACGCCAACTACGGCTTTGATTCAAAAGCGGTAGAGAGCGACGAGCGTCTTAACGCCTGGCAGGGTGGCGTGGTGCTGAGCCACACAAACGACAGCGGCGTGAACAAGGTGATCGCCCGCTACTCCGATAATTCGGACAACAGCGTGTTCAATAAAACCGAAGACCTGACCACGGTCTACGCCAGCTTCGAAGGGCTGTACAAATTCACCCAGGCGACGCAGGTGGAGTACATCCTCGCCTTCCACGATTACGACAATAGCCGCGATAAGACCGACAACCGCAAGAACTACAATGCCATCGTGCGCCCGATGCACTGGTGGAACGACGTTCACTCCACCTGGCTGGAAGCGGGCTGGCAACACGTGGATTACGACAACGGCGGCGACAACAAGGGCTGGAAGTTGACCCTGTCGCAGAACATGTCTATCGCCATGGGGCCGGAGTTCCGCCCGATGCTGCGCTTCTACGTGACCGGCGGCAAGGTGGATAACGAACGCACCGCGCGCGTGAACAACACCAAAGATGAGACGCTGGACGACTTCAACGTCGGCGCGATGTGGGAGGCGTGGTTCTAAAGTAAAAGCAAAACGGCAACGAAAGTTGCCGTTTTTAGTGTTCGCTCCCTCTCCCCGTGGGAGAGGGCCGGGGTGAGGGCATCAGGCCGCACACAACCATGCTATGCTGTTGACCGAATTAACGACAACATAACAGGGGAGAACATGGGTTCCACACGCAAAGGGATGCTCAACGTCCTGATCGCCGCCGTTTTATGGGGCAGTTCCGGGGTTTGCGCGCAGTACATCATGGAGAAAAGCCACATTTCTTCGCCTTACCTGACCATGGTTCGTCTGCTGTTTACCGGCGTGATCCTGTTGACGCTCTCCTTCGTTCACGGCGACAAGATTTTCTCGGTCATCAAAAACCGCAAAGACGCCCTCAGCCTGCTGTTTTTCTCGCTGGTTGGCGCGCTCACCGTGCAGCTCACCTTCCTGCTGACGATTGAAAAATCCAACGCTGCGACGGCCACCGTGCTCCAGTTTCTGTCGCCGACCATTATCGTGGCATGGTTTGCGCTGGCGCGGAAAACGCGTCCCGGCATATTTGTCTTATCCGCGATTTTCACGTCGCTTGTGGGTACCTTCCTGCTGGTCACCCACGGCGACCCGACGTCGCTCTCCATCTCGCCTGCCGCGCTGTTCTTCGGTATCGCCTCAGCGTTTGCCGCGGCGTTTTACACCACCTATCCATCAACGCTTATAGCCCGCTACGGCACGCTGCCGATTGTCGGCTGGAGTATGTTGATTGCGGGATTAATGCTGACGCCGTTCTACGCCGGACGCGGCACCACCTTCGTGATCGACGGCGGCCTGCTGCTGGCGTTTTTCTACCTGGTGGTGATTGGCACCGCGCTGACGTTCAGCCTGTATCTGAAAGGCGCACAGATGATCGGCGGGCCGAAAGCGAGCATTCTGAGCTGCGCCGAACCGCTGAGCAGCGCGCTGCTGTCGGTGGTGTTGCTGGGGGTGGCATTCACCCTGCCGGACTGGCTGGGGACGCTGTTGATTGTGTCGTCGGTGGTGTTGATTTCGATGGATTCACGCAGAAGGGTTAAGGCATCGGCGTAGCCTGATGCCCTCACCCCAACCCTCTCCCACGGGAGAGGGAGAAAAGCACTACTTCGCCTTAACCTTCCCCGCCACCAGCAGCGCCGTCAGCAGCATCAGCGTGCCGGAAATCACCAGCGGTGACGTCAGCCCCAGATGGTCGAGCGCTACGCCGCCCACCGCCGCGCCGCAGGTGTTCGCCAGCTGGATCACCGCTACCTGAATCGACCCGGCTTTTTCCGCCTGATCGGCAAGCGAGCGGGTGATCCACGTCGACCAGCCCACCGGCACCAGCGCAAAGGCAAAGCCCCAGATAATCGCGATCGCCGAAGCCACCCACTTATCGCTACCCCACAACACCAGCACCGCGGCGCTGATCGCCAGCACCAGCGGGGCACCCGCCAGCGCCACCTTCAGGGAGCGCTTCAGGAACTGAGACGACAGTGAGGTGCCGACAAAACTGGCGATACCGAAGCTCAGGAGCACCAGCGTCAGGCCGTCCACGTCAAAGCCCGCCATGGTCATATACACCGGGCGGATATAGGTGAAGAAAGCAAACTGCCCGGCAAAGGCCATGAAGATGGCGGTCATCCCCGCCAGCACGCCCGGACGTTTCAGCAGCGCGAACATGTTCTGTTTGTGGTGCGCCGCTTCCCCCGGCAGGGACGGCAGCGCTTTCCACACCCAGATAATGCACAACACGCCCATCACCGCCGCCGCGTTGAACACGTTACGCCAGCCGATAATCCCGCCGAGGAAGCTGCCCAGCGGCGCGGCAATCACCAGCGCGATAGAGACCGCACCGAAGATAACGGAAAGCGCTTTTGGCACCGTCCGCGCGGGCACCAGGCGCATGGTCAGCGAGGCGGACATCGCCCAGAAGCCGCCTAACCCCAGCCCCAGGCAGGCGCGACCCAGCAGCAGCAGGGTGAAGCTTTCAGCGAAAGAGACCAGCAGGCAGGAGAGCGTCAGCAGCACGCTGAACAGAATGACCACTTTACGACGGTCAATGGTGCCGATCGCCTGAGTGATAAACAGGCTGGCGAACATCGCCACAAACGCGGTGACGGTAACGGACTGCCCCGCCACGCCCTCGGAAATGCCCAGATCCTGCGCCATCGGCGTCAGCAGGCTCACCGGTAGAAACTCGACGGTGATCAGGCAGGCGACGCAGAACGCCACGGAGAAAACCGCCGACCAGTTGGGGCGCGACACCTCTTTGGTCTGCGGTCTGGTTGTGGGCTGGATATGTTCTGTCATGGCATCACCTGAAGATAAAAACGTGCGGAAAAGTCGCGCAGTTTATCATCAAAAGTGTGACGAATTTAACGTTTCGACAACTTTTCTTGCATCGCTGCATTCGCCAGCCCAACGATCCACTCCTCGTGCCCGTTGATCATCGGATTCGGCACGGTGCGAGCAAGTTCCTGTGCAGGAACGCCTTTCTGCGACTCCTGAGTCAGAATACGGACGCGGTTTCCCGGCAAGTCTTCAAACAGCCAGGCGTGGATCACATCCAGACGCGAGCTGGCATCGCCCTCCACCCAGCCGTGCCAGGCGATCCGTGCGGCTTCGCCGTCAACGGGCGGAACATACTCCGTGACCTGCGCCTCAACCGGGAAGCCAAAGGTCGTAAAGCGGAAGCGGGCGTTGGCGCTCAGTTCCGGACCGCTGCCGTCGTGAAAACGAATATCTTCGGCGTTACTGTAGTAGTTCGGCCACAGGGTAGTGTCGTTAAGCTGCGCCCAAATCTCTTTTGCGCTCAGCCCGGCGACGATGATTTCGTTGGATGCAAAGTTATCGGTTGTGCCTGGCAGGTAGTCGTTTGGCCAGATAATGGCGGATTGTTTCATGGTTCACCTCATCAGCGAGTGGATGAAGTGATGGTGCGCCTGCGGCAGATATAAATCTAATGACGATGCTTTATACTCTTCATCACGTTTCGTGATATCAGTGCAGATAAAACACGCCCTCTTCCGGGAGGAAAAGCTGGTTATAGCGCAGCTGGAAGGCGTCAAGCTCCTGCGGATCGGGCTCTATCTCGCGCATGAAGCCGAGCGCGAGGCGGATTTGCGCATCGGTGATCGGTGCGGCCAGGCGGGCTTTACGCAGCATGCGGTGCCAGGTATGCAGATTCTCTTCGCTACCGTCGACGATGCAGACCTGCCAGATAAGCAGGACCTGGGCGGCGTTTTGCAGGTGCGCTTCGTCTGGGCGCTCAAGGTAGCGGATAAACTCATTGCCCGGCGTTTTACCGAACTGGTCGATCATCGATTCTACCGGCATCGGGGTGATACCCAGCCGTTCGCTCAAGCGTTTGATGGCGCGGCGGGAATCCGAGGTCAGGACACGAAACCCAACTACAAACACCACGGCAAGCGTTGCCAGCATTATCCAGACCATGCGTTCTCCTTAGACTAGCCGCCCATCATAGCGGGAAACGCAACGCGTCGACAGCGGGCAGCGCCATAATAGTGAACGGAAAAGAGGTAGCAAAACATCATGAAAGCGGATCTGCGCACGCTGGATCTAAACCTGCTGAAAACGCTTGACGCTCTGCTGGATGAACGCAGCGTCACCCGCGCGGCGGCGCGTCTTGCTCTGACCCAGCCCGCCGTGAGCGGCATGCTCAACCGCCTGCGGGACTACTTCGACGATCCGCTCTTTATCCGCGCCCCGCACGGCATGGTGCCAACCACGCGCGCGGAAGCGCTGGCCGCTCCGGTGAAGCGCATTCTCGCGGATATCGACGTGCTGCTTCAGCCCGTTGCCTTTGACCCAAATACCGCTCGCCTCACCTTCACTCTTGCCGCTACGGATTATGCACTTCGGGCGGTTGTTGTGCCGTTTATCGCCGCCCTTAAAACACAGGCGCCTGGCATACGCGTGCGCGTGGTGCCCGTTACCCCCGGTAGCCTTGTCAGCCAGCTTGAGCAGGGCGCAATTGACGTAGCGCTTATCACCCCCCACACCACGCCCGATGAGCTTCACAGCCGTGCGCTTTATGATGAACGGTACGTATGCATGATGCGCGCCGATCATCCAAACGCCGGAGAGCCAATGACGTTAGACCGATTTTGCGCCCTTGAGCATGTGCTGGTCTCTTACGAGGGAGACGGCTTTCGCGGGGTAACCGATAGCGCGCTGGAGAAAACTGGCCGGACGCGGCACGTGGGGCTCTCGGTGAGCCACTTTTTGGTTCTGCCGGACGTGCTGGCCCTCAGCGATATGATTGCCGTCGTGCCGTCACGCATCGCGGAAAATCAGACGGGGATGTTCATCTGCGAGACGCCAGTTCCCGTGCCAGGCTTTACCAAGAGCATGGCCTGGCACGGCAGAACGCACCGCAATCCCGCGCAGGCGTGGCTGCGCGGGCTGTTGCTGCAAACCAGTCAGCGGGCCTGAAGCCCCTTAAGCAGCGCCTCGTGGAAGCGCTCAGGATCCTGCATCTGCGGCGCATGGCCCATGTCGTTAAATTCCACCAGCGTAGCGTGCGGGATGCGCTTCGCCGTCTCCTTTCCCAGCACCGCATAGTTGCCGAGCGTTTTGCGGATCTCAGGCGGGACGAGATCCTTCCCGATGGCGGTGTTGTCCTTCGTGCCGATCATCAATAATACCGGCATCTTCAGCTCGTTAAATTCATAGACGACCGGCTGGGTATAAATCATGTCGTAGAGCAGCGCCGAGTTCCACGCCACGCGCGCTTTGCCTGGCCCGTTGTTTAACCCGGCAAGCATGGTGACCCAGCGCTCGTACTCCGGCTTCCACTCCCCGGCGTAGTAGGTGTTTTTCTCGTACTGACGAATGCCGTCGGCGCTGACTTTCAGCTCGCGCTGGTACCACTGGTCGACCGTAATATGCGGCACGCCGCGCGCTTTCCAGTCCTCCAGGCCTATCGGGTTGACCATCACCAGCTGCTGCACCTGCTGCGGCCACATCAGCGCGTAGCGGGTCGCCAGCATGCCGCCGGTCGAGTGGCCGATAACCGTGACGCGATCGACGCCCAGCGTTTTCAGCAGCGCGTGGGTGTTATCCGCCAGCTGCTGGAAGGTGTACTGATAATGCTCCGGCTTGGTGGATTTGCAGAAGCCGATCTGGTCGGGTGCGATCACGCGATACCCGCTGGCTGAAAGCGCGCGGATCGTGCCGTCCCAGGTACCGGCGCAGAAGTTTTTGCCGTGCATCAGCACCACGGTGCGGCCGTTGGGTTTTTCCGGCTTCACGTCCAGGTAAGCCATATCCAGAGGCTGGTTCTGCGAGGTAAAGGTAAAGTGTTTTACCGGCCAGCCGTAGTCAAAACCTTCCAGCTTCTCGCCGTAGGTAGGTGCATTCGCGGCCATTGCGGGGGAGGCCAGCGCCATCAGCAGCGCCAGGCAGGACAATCGTCGGGTTAACATGCAAGCTCTCCGTTAGCAAAAGGGGCTAAGGCTGCACGAAAGGCGGCAGCAAAAACACTGTAGAGCATGGAGAAGGGTGAGTGTGTAAAGCGGGGTAAAGGTGTGGCGTACAAATAAAAAAGCCCGGCATCACACACCGGGCAAAGAAGTTACCTGCACACTCAGGCTACTTTTAATTTCTGCGCACGATTCTCACGGCGAATTTTACGTTCTTCCAGCACCGCGACCATCGCCATCAGGACGATACAGCCGATCGCTGCCGCATCCAGCGCCGCGAAGGTGCCCGCCCAGCCGGTGAGGCCGAAAATCGGCGTGCCGTCGGCGATCATCCCCAGGCCCAGCTTGGCGAAGCTGTCGCCGATCAGGTAGGCGAAGGTGCCCTTAATCCCATCGGCGGCGCCGATCGCTTTTTTCGGGACAAAGCCAACCGCCGCCACGCCGATCAGCAGCTGCGGACCGAACACCAGGAAGCCGAGCGCGAACAGGGACGCCAGGTAAACGTACTGGTTGCTGGCGTGCTGGTAAACGCCGAGCGTGGCGATAATCAGCGCCAGCGCGACGCAGGCCACCAGCGCACGACGGCCGTTGGCGAGGTCGGAGAGCCAGCCCCACAGCAGCGTGCCGACCAGCGCGCCCACTTCAAACAGGGTAAAGCCCTGAATCGCAACCTCTTTAGAAAGCTTCAACTCCTGGAAGGCATACACGGTGGACCACTGGTCGATACCGATACGCACCACGTACAGGAAGATGTTCGAGAAGCACAGCAGCCAAATCACTTTGTTTTTCAGCACGTACTCAACAAAGATCTGCCATTTGGTCATCTCGTTCTCTTCGGTCTCTTTGTCCTCTTCGCTGATCTCCTCGCCGAACAGCTCTTCGGCTTTGCCGAGGCCGTACGATTCCGGGGAGTCGCTGCCGTAGCGAAGGCCGATAAAGCCGACGATCAGGGCGATAATCGACGGGAAGATAAACATGCCGATCACATGGCCGTCGAACAGGTAGTTTGCGCCGAACAGCGCTACGCCAGCCGCGCCCGCCCCGCCGAGGTTGTGGGAGATGTTCCACATGCCGAGGTAGGAACCACGCTTGCGGCGCGGGGTCCATTTGGTAATGGTGGAGTAGCTGCACGACCCGCCGGTACTCTGGAAGAAACCGCTCAGGGCGTAGAAGGCGATCATCAGGAACAGGCTAACGGACCCCGCGCCCATGCTGGCGCTGAAGCCGAGCATACAGATGGCGGAGAGGATCAGCATAAACGGCAGGAATTGCTTGGTGTTTTTGCCGTCCGCATAGTACGAGACAACCGTTTTCCCCACGCCGTAGGTGATGGAAAAGCCCAGGCCAATCATCCCCAGTTGGGTCATGCTCAGCCCGTAGGTCGAGATCATGTCGTTCTGCGCGATGTTAAAGTTTTTGCGGATCAGATACATGGTCAGGTAGCCGATGAAGACCACCAGATAAGACTGCATGAACGGTTTGAACCACATCTTGCGCCGCACGTCGAGCGGCAGATCCAGGGTCGGCTTGCGCACCTGGTTTAAGAAGGCCAGCATGGTTGGTTTACTCCTGAGCTGATTTTTGCAGCATTGTAAAAACCAGCCAGGAGAGATGCCTGAGACAGCGTCCAGGTGAAACCGGGAAAATTTCTTAGTTTTGCGCGTCTCGGCAGCAAAAGGTGAGGCGCGTCACGCTTCGCGCGGCGCCTGCGCGTGCAAAAACGGCAGTAAAAGCAGGGCGGAGATGCCCGCCGCGATGGCGATCACCGCGAAGAACCCGCTCCAGTGCCAGATGTCGATCACCCGCGCCAGCGGCCAGCCGGAGAGCGATGCGCCAAGATAGGCAAACAGCCCGACAAAGCCCGTCGCCGCGCCGGCCGCCTCTTTGTGGGAACACTCCGCCGCCGCCATGCCGATCAGCATCTGCGGGCCAAAGACGAAAAATCCGATGGTGAAGAAGCACGCCGCCTGCATCACGTAGCTGGCGAACGGCATCAACCATAGTGAGCCGACGGAGAGCAAGATCCCGGCGGCAAAAATCAGGTTCATCGGGCCGCGGTTGCCGTTGAACAGCTTGTCCGAGCCCCAGCCCGCCACCAGCGCGCCGATAAACCCGCCCAGTTCAAACATGGTCACCGCCGAGTTGGCGGTCACCAGATCCACGCCGAGCGTCTCGGACATGTACAGATTGCCCCAGTCGTTAATGGCCGCGCGCACCACGTAGACCAGCACGTAGCAGAGCGACAGCAGCCAGATGTAGGGGTTTTTCAGCACGTATTTGGTGAGGATCTCCTGGCGGGACAGCCCGGCCCCTTCCTGCTGCTGGGCGATCTCCATCTCGTCGTGCCGCCAGTCGCCCACCGGTGGAAGGCCGACGGTCTGCGGCCTGTCGCGCAGGCGCCAGCAGAGGAACAGCCCGGCAATAATCGCCAGGCCACCGGCAATCATCATCCCCGCGCGCCAGCCGTAGTGCAGCGCCGCGGCACCCACCACCATCGGGATCAGCGCCCCGCCGACGTTATGCGCGGTGTTCCATATCGCCCACCAGCCGCCACGCTCGTTGCGTGAGTACCAGGCGGTCAGCAGGCGGGCGCAGACCGGCGCGCCCCAGCCCTGGAAAAAGGCGTTCAGCGCCCACAGCAGGGCGAAGGCCCAGAGCGAGGTGGAGAAGCCAAACAGAATATTCACCACGCCGGTGGCGATCAGCCCGACGCCCATAAAATAACGCGCGTTGGAGCGATCGCTGACGATGCCGGAGAAGAACTTCGACAGGCCGTAGGTGATATAAAACAGCGTCGCCAGCAGGCCGATATCGGTGCGGGTCATCACGCCGCTCGCGAGGATCTCCGGCGCGGCGGCGTTGAAGCTTTTGCGGGTAAAGTAGAACAGCGCGTAGCCGAGCCAGATGGTAATCAGGATATGGCGACGCCAGTAGCGGTAGCGGGAGTCGATTTCCGCTTTGTTGCTTAGCGGGGCGGCGCTGGCGGGGGTTTTAAACATGATGCGTCCTTAACGGCAAACTGACGCTGACGCGCGTCCCGTGGGTGCAGGAGAGGCTCAGCGTGCCGCCAAGCGCCTTTACGCGCTCGCGCATGCCCGCCAGGCCAAAGCCCTGCTGGCCGGAGCCCGGCGGCAGGCCGCAGCCGTCGTCTTCAATCACCAGCATCAGGCGCTCGTCCTGCTGCCAGCCCTGGATCGTGACCGCGCTGGCACTGGCATGTTTGACGATATTGTTCAGCCCCTCCTGACAGACGCGGAACAGGGTTACGCGCTGGCCTTCGCTCAGCGCAGATTCGTTAATTCGCCAGTCGAGATGGCTGACAATGCCGCGGCTTTCCAGCTCCATCTCGCGCATCAGGGAGCGTACCGCCTGCTCCAGGGAGAGATCGTCAAGCTGGCGCGGGCGCAGCCGCCCTAACAGGCGACGAACGGAATCATAGACGCCCAGCGAAAGCTGTTCGATATGCGCCCCGCCCTGCTTCACGCCCGCGTTTTCTGCCGCCAGGCGCTGAACAATGCCCGCCTGGGTACGGATGGCGGTGATGGTTTGGCCGATGTCGTCGTGCAGCTCGCGGGCAACCTCTTGCCGCACGCTCTCTTCCGTCTCCAGCAGACGCTCCGCCAGACGGCGGTTGCGCGCCAGCTCGTTTTGCAGGGACTGGTTCAGCTCGCGCAGGCGCTGTATGCCCGCGCCGAGCAGCAACCCGGTCAGGCTCTGGGCCAGCAGGGAAAGCAGTAAATCTACCGGATGATCGTGCCAGGTCTGGCTGGCAATCAGCGCGATGGCGTTCATCAGCGTGGCGATCAATGCGCCCTGCCAGCCGTAGTGCCAGGCAAGGGCGATGATCGGCAGCGCCAGACAAAACGGCGTGAAGCGTGAAAGCTCGGCGGGCAGACCAAGCTGGAGCCACAGGCTCACCACAAACAGCAGCAGATACCAGATCAGGTGCCGGGCGCGCCAGTTCACCGGCTGGGAGACCAGCGCCGGGCCGAGCGGCTGCCAGACAGTGCTTGTAAGATAATGCCAGATCACAAGGCAGGTCGGGGCCAGCGTCAGGCCGCCGGTAAGGGTCAGCAGCAGGGCGTTAAGCACCTCCTTTTCACCCACCCACGGCAGGGACTGCAACAGCGCGGCGGCAATTAGCGCCGCCCCCTGACGCAGCAGCGTGCGCCAGTCGCGCTGGTGACGATAGCGGGAAATGAGGGCGACCGGGATAAGCGTGAGCAGGCTTCCGGTCATCAATAACGGCAGATGCGCCAGCGCCACTTCCTGCGCCAGCCAGATCAGCATCAGCCACTCTGCGCCCAGCAGCACCGGCCAGTAGCCGCGCGGGCATTGCAGCATCAGCCCCAGACGCAGGCCAAAGGGGAACAGCAGCACCGCCAGCTCCGGGCGTTCCACCAGATGCAGGCTGATACTCCACAGGCAGAACCACGCGGCGGAGAAGATAAAAAAGCTGGCGACAACGGCGATCAGCCGCGAAAAAAGGGAGTTCATTGCCAGCTGTCAAACATACGGCGCGCCAGCTCGACATCGTTACTGACGTTGAGTTTTTCCATCAGGTTGGCGCGATGAACGTGAACGGTCTTTGGCGACAATCCCAGCTCTACGGCAATCTCTTTCACCGACATGCCCTGGGCAAGTTTCTCTGCCACCTGACGCTCGCGTCTGGTGAGTGGATCCTGCCGTCCCGCCGCCAGCTTGATGGCGATATCCGGCGTCAGGTAGCAGCCGCCGGTGGAGACGGTGCGCACGGCGGCGATCAGCTCATCCGGGCTACAGCGTTTTGAGAGGAACCCGCGCGCCCCCGCGTTGAGCGCCTGCTCGACCAGCGCCGGGCTGTCGTGGACCGAGAGCATAATGGTCGCCATTCCTTTCGGCAGCTGGCTTAACAGCTCAAGCCCGGAGAGATCCGGCATTGAGATATCGCAGATACAGACCTGCACCCCGCGCCCCGGCAGGCCCGCCAGCGCCTCGCGACCGGAGCCAAACTCGGCCACGACCTGGAAATCCGGTTCGAGGTTGAGAAGCTGGGCAAAGCCGGAGCGGACGATAAGGTGGTCGTCAATAAGGGCGATGGTGGTCATGTGTGTTCCTGCGGTCTGAAAAAGCCGGATGGCGCTGCGCTTATCCGGCCTACAAGAGCGAAAGACGCTTACCTTAAGCGATCTATTCGAAGAACACCGCAATTTTGTTAAACATGGTGGGATCGGACTGGTTGCGCGCCACGTTGGTGACGTCTTCCAGCTTGTCGATCTGCGCTATCATCTGCTCCAGACGCTGGTCGTCGTTGACCAGTAGCCAGATTCGGCTGTGCTCGCTGCCCTGAATTGGCAGGCAGAGAATGCCTTCCACGTTAAATGCCCGGCGGGCAAACAGCCCGCAGACGTGGGTCATGACGCCAGGGTGGTTGCGGACGGTGAGTTCCAGAATGACGTTATCATGTTGTTTCTGCATGGCTTATTCTCCCACCATCTCAGTATTTGCCGCACCCGGCGGCACCATCGGATACACTTTTTGTTCAGGGTCGATACGCACGTGGATCAACGCCGGGCCAGGGCGAGAAATCGCATCCTGCAACGCCGCGTGGGCATCTTCTTCGGCGTTCAGATCGCAGGTGTGCAGGCCAAAACCAGCGGCAATCTGCATGAAGTTGATCATCCCCGGATAGGTCGCCGCAAACACGCCCTGCTTATAGAACAGGCTCTGCTGCTGGTGTACCAGACCCAGCGCCTCGTTGTTCATCAGAATGATTTTGACGTCTAACTGGTTTTCGGCCGCCGTCGCCATCTCCTGAATATTCATCATCAGGCTGCCGTCACCGGAGAAGCAGATCACCTTACGGTCCGGGTTGGCGAGCGCCGCGCCAACCGCTGCTGGCAGGCCGAAGCCCATGGTGCCAAGGCCGCCGGAGGTCAGCCACTGGCACGGGCGGTTCAGCGGATACGCCTGGGCAGTCCACATCTGATGCTGGCCGACGTCGGTGGTGATAATCGCGCTGTCATCCACGCAGGCGGCAACAGCGTTGATAAGACCATAGTGGCTCAGCGGGTCGCCCTCGGTTGGGATAGCGCCCGGGAACTCGCGTTGCAGATCGGCCACCAGCTGGCGCCAGTCGGCGCGGTCGGTTGCCACCGTCTGCGGGATCAGCTGCGCCAGCACCTCGGCCACGTCGCCCTGGATCGCCACGTGCGGCTGCTTGATTTTACCCAGCTCGGCGCGGTCGATATCCACGTGAATGATTTTGGCGTTCGGGCAGAACTGCTCGGTTTTGCCAATCGCCCGGTCATCAAAACGCGCCCCCATAACTATCAGCAAATCCGCCTCTTGCAGGATGTAGTTGGTGCTGCGCGCGCCGTGCATGCCCAGCATCCCTAAAGACAATGGATGCGCTTTGGGCAGCATACCCAGCGCCATCAGGGTCATGGTGGTCGGCAGGTTGGCTTTTTCCGCAAACTGGCGGATTTCATCCGCGGCGTTGATCGCCCCGCCGCCCAGATACAGCACCGGGCGTTTGGCGGCGTTGATCATTGCCGCCGCATCGCGCACGCTCTCAGCGCTGAACTCCGGCGCGGGGGCACGCTCGCCCGGCTCCGGCAGAATGTCGATCTCGATCTCTGCGGTCTGGACATCCTTAGGAATGTCTATCCACACCGGGCCCGGGCGGCCAGACTGCGCAATGCGGAACGCATCGCTGATAACCTGAGGCAGCTCGCTGATATCGCGAACTAAATAGTTATGTTTGGTGATGGGGATAGAGATGCCGTAGGTGTCGACTTCCTGGAACGCATCGGTGCCGATCATCGAGGACGGCACCTGGCCGGTAATGCAGATCAGCGGAATGGAGTCGAGACGCGCGTCGGCGATGGCGGTCACCAGGTTAGTGGCGCCCGGCCCGCTACAGGCCATACAGACCGCCGGTTTACCCTGGGTACGCGCCATGCCCTGGGCGATAAAGCCTGCGCCCTGCTCGTGGCGCGCCAGCACGTGGCGGATCTGTGTGCTTTGGCTTAACGCATCATACAGCGGCAGTACGGTCCCACCCGGGATGCCCGCAACGGTGGTGATGCCCTGTCGTTCCAGTAAATGAACAATCAGCTGCGCGCCTGTAAAATGCGTCTTGGTGGATGTTGTGCCCGAACTTGCCATGCTCCAGTCCTTTTCTTCTGAGCCAGCCTTCCGGGGAGGGTCCTAAACGAAAAACCCCGCCCGGTTTGCGCCGGCGGGGTTTTGGATTCGTGTGTTGATCCAGTCCCTACGGCGCATTGCCGACGACCACCACCACACGCACGACGACCACTGCGGCAGGTTGCGCAGTTTTTAGTAGGGTCGAAGTGAAGATGGATGAAGTCATTGGGGACCTGTGTTTGGAATCATTGATTGAATTTATACAAACACAGGTTTTCGGGCGTGACAATGGAAATATTTTCATCTGCGCAAAAATGCGTCAGGGATCACGTTTCAGTAAGTTGCTCGCTCATTCCAGGCATCACTATAGATGACATTGCCGTCACAATACTTCCAGGTGATTTTCTCGTAGCGTATAAGAACCGTTTCAAGGTGTGTTCCGGTGTTTGCGCCGGGATACAGGTCTGGTGTGATTGAGGTTATTTTCACATTCTCAAGGAGGATATTAAAATATTCCTGTTCTAAACCCGCCTCATTAATCTGATACATCTTAATAGTGGCTGACTTGAGCATTCTTCCCGTACTCAGCGCCCGAAATAAAATCGGGGTTACACGATCAAATTCCTTCTGAAACATGACGGGCATGTGTATGCGCGTGCCCGTTAATTTCCCGGTATTTCCGTCGACTGGGATATTGACATTATGAGTGAACGATTTGAGTTCAATTGCACCTTCACGCCCTGACACAAGGCAAGGGCCAACCATGGGAGAACCATTTTCATCTGTTAAAAACAAATAAGCTGGGTTTGACATAAAAAAATCCTTTTTATATGATTTAATCGTACTTATCAAGGTGGCCGAAAATTATCGGATGAACAATAATAAATACAATGATAGAAATGAATGTTAGTAATACCCAGTGGTCAGGCACCAACCACAGGAACAAGGAGGCGCACGCAAAAATATAAACAGGAAATAAAATATCCGTAAATAGAATTGATAACAGACTCTTAAACATGCTCCTTGCCCTTTAAGTCTTTATAAATTGCATCGAAATCCTTATAGAATCCCAACTGCACCTTCTTAATGAGTTCAGACAGGAAAGGCTCAAAAAAGTAGTAAAGCATCTCCAGTTGTGCGGCATAGAGGGTGGCGTAATACTTAGGGTCCAATGTTTTCAGGCGGCGAGCAGCAAGAGCGCACTTCTGTTCCGTTCCAATCAATTGAAGCGCCATGACAACGTTAGGTACGCGGCGTGCAAGCCGTTCGACGACGATTTCAGACAGCAGGCCTGATTCGGACAGGGATTTGGCCAGACCCCATGCTATTGCTAAACGCGCGGCCTTGCTGGTCGGTATGTTATTAACAAGCCCTGTTACTTTTGAATCTATCTTGCGAACGCGATTGTGTTCATTCCCGTTTTCTGAATCGGAAATAACATGTTCAAAATAAAGATAGAGCATGTGTGCTATTACATCGCGATAACGGTAAAGCGAGAGGATTGAGAGGTACATTCTCTTTTCTTCGGAGAGAAGCTCGTCACACACATCGTGATAGCTGGGGATTAAGCATGATGAGTACCAACTTACACACTCAATTCCTGAGTAAATATCAGAGCCAATCCCCTTTAATGCTCGCCATGTTCCTGCAACACCTTGCTGTCCATAAATAGCCAACTGCCTGTCACTCTGGAACTTCATCTTTAAATAATCAGATGCTTGCATAATGTATCCACACAATGATTGTGGCTATAGAAATATACATTGAAAAGTCCAGAAATTCAAACCAGTAAAATTGCTTTACATAAACATTCACATAAAAAATAAGTCAGTACGATTTTATTTATTAAGGTTATATACGAAACAACTTAATTACTTGAAGGGCATTAGCGGTTTTTATTAGTTCACACATTTTTAGTTTAATCATTGCAAAATGAGTCTAATACCTATCTCTATAAAGAAAGTTGCATAAGCGATGCTATCCCGTTCACAACGAAGCTAAATAGCAGAAACCTCGCTTTTACAGCAGTCTTTTTATGGGCAGTCCAGAAAACAAAAAACCCCGCCTAAGCGAGGTTTTTATCAGGGTTTTGCGGTTGGTCGCCGCAGAACACACTGTGTTACGTCAACGCGAAAAGTATACGCGATCGAAGACGAACGCGCAATTCCGGCACGGATTTTGACGTTTTTGAGTATGGATCGCCTTCCAAAATTTGTCCATAAAATACTGTTCATGCATACAGTATTTATCTATACTGAGGGTGTTCGCAGTGAGCGAGGGGGCCGCAGTTTACCGGCGCAACGAAGTCCTGGCTGAAACGGGTGGTGCCGTCAGTGCCTTAACCCCTGAAGTGAGCACACTGTGTTACGTCAATCCAGGTGCTGGCCACAGGCGGCGGAAAGGTACGCCAGCATCGTGCTCCTTTTAACCAAAAGGAGACGCGTATGAGCGTCGTGGATATGGTCATACTTGTCCTCAAACTCATTGTTGCTGTATTGCAACTGCTTGATGCTGTCCTGAAATACGTTCGGTGATTCAGGTTCAAGTCGCACCTGAGAGGGGCGGGCAACCGCCCCTCTTTAATAACGAGGGAATGCTATGTCGCGTCTGTTAATTGAGCCTGTTACGCCTGATGAACCGGGCTATATCGCCCTGAAGGCGGAGAGTATCGCGTTGAATTTCAATATGCTGCGCAGGCTGGAAGAAAACTGGCAGCGGGGTGAAAACCGCTTTAACGCGCCGGGTGAAAAGCTGCTGGGGGCGTTTCTTAACGGCAGGCTGGTGGGCGTGTGCGGCCTCAACCGCGATCCGTTCAGCCAGCAGCCGCGCGCCGGACGTATTCGTCATCTCTACGTCAGCGAAAAGTGCCGTGGGCAGGGCATTGGCAAACAACTTTTGACCGTGGTGATGGCGGATGCCAGCATCTGGTTTGATTTTCTTAATACCCATGCGCCGGAAACCGCGTACGGATTTTACCATCGGGCGGGCTTCAGGCTGGTGTCAGACGAACCCCGGGTGACGCACCGCCTTTTTTGCGCAGTGTAAGCGGCTGGCAGCATCGACGGGTGAATGTTACAGTTGGATGACATTTCATCAACCGATACGCCATGACCATCACCGTTTTCTGCATTTTACTGTTCGCCGCACTGCTGCATGCCAGCTGGAACGCCATCGTTAAAGCCGGAACGGATAAACTCTACTCGGCGATCGGAGTCAGCGGTTCAGCCGCGCTTATTGCCCTGATTTTACTGCCCTTCTCTCCTCAGCCAACTGCCGCAAGCTGGCCATATTTGTTCGTCTCCTGTGCGTTACAGGTGGTGTATACGGTACTGGTGGCAAAAACTTATCAGGTCTCCGACATGAGCCAGACCTACCCCCTTATGCGCGGGACGGCCCCTCTGCTGGTGGCGCTGATCAGCGTAATGGTGCTCGGGGATCATCTCTCCTGGCTTGCGTGGTCCGGCATCGGGGTCATTTGTCTGTCGATTCTGGCGATGGCGATGAACGGCCGCATGCAGTCACGCAAGGGGATCTGGCTGGCGCTGCTGAACGCCTGTTTTATCGCCGGGTATACCCTGGTGGACGGCACCGGTGTGCGACTCTCGGACACTGCGCTGGGCTACACGCTCTGGACCTTCTTCATGAACGGTTTCTGTCTGCTGAGCTGGGCAATGGTGGCGCGGCGTCGCGAAGCGTCCAGCTACCTGCGCCTGCATTGGAAAAAAGGGCTGCTCGGCGGCGTCGGGACGATGGGATCTTACGGTCTGGCACTCTGGGCGATGACCCAGGCACCGCTGGCTGTGGTCGCCGCACTGCGTGAAACCTCTATTCTCTTCGGCGCATTAATCGCATTTGTGCTTTTAAAAGAGAAGGTTGCCGGCCTGCGCATCGCGGCGGCACTGGGTATTGCTGCCGGTGCGATCCTGCTGCGCCTGGCGTAATTCGCTGGCAACATTAGTTGCCGATCTTGTTTACAAATCCTGCCTTCACGTCTTCTGTCATTCATCACAGTAATGCTTAAATTGTCATCTCTCTGTGGTAGATTCCTCGCGCATTTATGGGAATGCATAGTTACTTATTCTTCATTTATCTCTTTTGGCAAAAGTATTCAGCGACATGAAAAAGCAACGGAACGTGAACTTATTGTTGATGCTGGTGTTACTGGTGGCCGTCGGGCAGATGGCGCAAACCATCTACATTCCGGCGATTGCCGATATGGCAAAAGATCTAAGCGTCCGCGAAGGTGCAGTCCAGAGCGTGATGGCAGCCTATCTGCTAACCTATGGCGTTTCACAGCTGGTTTATGGTCCCCTGTCCGATCGCGTAGGGCGTCGTCCGGTCATTCTGGTGGGCATGAGCATTTTCATGGTAGCGACGGTGATTGCCATTACCACGCACAGCCTCACCGTCCTGATTGCCGCCAGCGCCCTTCAGGGTGTGGGCACCGGCGTCGGCGGGGTTATGGCGCGTACCCTGCCGCGTGATATGTACCAGGGCACACAGCTTCGCCACGCCAACAGTCTGTTAAATATGGGTATTCTGGTCAGCCCGCTGCTGGCCCCGCTGATTGGGGGTCTGCTGGACACCGTCTGGTCCTGGCGCGCCTGTTACGCCTTCCTGCTGGTGCTGTGCATTATTGTCACCTTCAGCATGGGGCGCTGGATGCCGGAAACCCGCCCAAAAGACGCGCCGCGCACGAAGCTCATCGCCAGCTACAAAACGCTGTTCGGTAATGGGTCCTTTACCTGTTATCTGTTGATGCTAATCGGCGGCCTGGCGGGCATTGCGGTGTTTGAAGCCTGTTCCGGCGTGCTGCTGGGCGCGGGCCTTGGCCTGAGCAGTATGGTGGTGAGTATTCTGTTTATTCTGCCGATCCCGGCGGCGTTCTTCGGCGCATGGTTCGCCGGACGTCCGAACAAGCGTTTCTCCACCCTGATGTGGCAGTCGGTGATCAGCTGTCTGCTGGCCGGGCTGATGATGTGGATCCCGGGGCTGTTTGACGTGATGTCGGTCTGGACGTTGCTCATCCCGGCAGCGCTGTTCTTCTTCGGCGCGGGCATGCTGTTTCCCCTCGCCACCAGCGGCGCGATGGAGCCGTTCCCGTTCCTCGCAGGCACGGCAGGCGCGCTGGTAGGCGGTTTGCAGAACATCGGTTCCGGCGCGCTGGCCTGGCTTTCGGCTATGATGCCGCAGACCGGGCAGGCGAGTTTAGGCTTGCTGATGACCCTGATGGGGCTGCTGATTTTGCTGTGCTGGCTGCCGCTGGCGTCGCGTGTCTCGCATCACGAACAGCCGGTTTAACCGCATGATGGCCCGGCTTCTCGCCGGGCTTTTCACAGACGGGCGCAATCATCGCCTGCAATAGCCGCTCTGGGGCAGGCCGCCACGCCCCCTCTTCCCCGTCATAAAACTGAACATCGGCGTTTATCGCATACGGGATGTTGGCATGTTGCAGCTCGCACGCCATAAACGTGGCAAACGCCATCTGCGAGGCGGTTGGCGTCAGGCTTTTCGATTCGCCCACCCCCCAGCCGCCAACCCAGCTCACATGCCCGGTTTTTTGTTGCCAGTGCAGCGCGGCGTTGATTCGGTTACGGATAGCCGCTTTCTCAGCCGCAGTTCCGGACGTCCACGGGTATTTACCGTTCGTTTTCAGCGGACCCCAGGGGAAAATATGCCACTCCGCCAGCAGGTAATTCTGGCTGTGCGCGGGCAGCTTCAGGGTGGATAAATCCTCCGGCGCGGCGCGCAGACGAGGGGCGATAAAAATCATGCGGCTGGCATCAATGGCGTGAATGTCATTGATCGCTTTCTCATACACCCGGTTGAGCGAAGCAACGTTGTGGTTGAGCTTGTCCGCCGGTTCGTAGATCAGGTCAAAGCCCAGCAACGGCGAGCGCTGACCAAAATAGTGCGCCACGGCAATCCACCAGTTAATCACCTCTTTTTCGGTATCCGCTTTCGGGTCGTTTTTATATTCATCGGCCTGATAAGCGATGATGGGGATGACGCCGTATTGCTCGCATGCCTCCACCAGCTTACGCAGGTGAATCAGCCGCGCTTCCGTCGGTTCGCCCGCCACCCGAATACGGACATGGTGTATGCCTTTCGCCTGAAAATCACGGACCACCAGCGGGTCGAATTCGCGGATACCGCGCTCGGTGCGTGCCCAGTCCACATCCATCCCGACGCCCAGCTGCTGCGCATAACGGGCAGCCGTCAGCGGCGGCTCAGCGGCAGTCGCCCAGCCGGAAGAGAGTAAGATCGCAGTGGCAATAAAAGGCTTTAACACGGTTTACCCTGGAAAAATCAAAAGCATTACCTGTATTTAGCACGCTTTTTCACATTTGGTGTAGAGCGAAAGCGTAATAATTCTTCAACCCGCCAGCTCTCTTAGCCAGCCGATAAAGGCGTCAATTTTCGGCCACTGACGGCCGGGAAGCGTTGAGACGTAATAATGCTGATGGCACTTGAGGGTTTCCCCATCAAAAGGTGCGATCAACTCCCCCCGTTCGAGACGTTTTTGCACCAGCCGCTTTCTCCCCATCGCCACCCCGACATTACTCATGGCCGCGATAATGGCTAAATCAGAACGATCGAAGCCAATACCCGATGATAACGGCATATTCACCGCGAAATGCTGCGCCCAGCTCAGCCACTCATCCGTACCGGAATCATTGCTCCAGGCCTGACGGTCGTGCAGTAACGTGCAGTGGCTGAGGTTATGGGGGTTTTTCAGCAGTTCATGCTCCCGGGCATACGCTGGCGAGCAGACGGGCAAAATCTCTTCATCCATCAAAAAGTGATGAGAAAGGTGGTTTGGCGGCGTATCGTCGAAATAGAGCGCCAGATCGATGCCGGTTCGCTGCATGTTGACGTAATCATTACCAGTCAGAATAGTAAGTGAAATCGACGGGTAGCGGCGGGTAAAATCCCCCAGCATCGGCACCAGCCAGCACTGGGCGATCGAGGGCCGGGAGTACACCGTTAGCGTACCTGACAGCGCCTGGTTTTTAATGTCCAGGATCTCCTGATTCAGGGTGTCGAGGGACGATTTCAGCGTCCAGTAAACGCGCTTGCCTTCCTGCGTCAGCTCCACTTTACGGTGTGAGCGGACAAACAGCTGAATGCCCAGCTCCTCTTCCAGCAGGTTAATGCGGTGGCTCACCGCGCTGGGGCTGAGCGACAGCTCCGCCGCCGCCAGGGCGAAGGACTCATGCCGGGCAGCCACTTCAAAGGTGTACATTTTCGACAGCTGCCAGCCGTTTAACAGCCGGTTTCTGCCTTCATTCGCATCGGTCATCACAATTCCCACACGTAATTTCTGCGTTCAGCATACCGCTCAAGAATGAATTTATGTGAACCAACGGCAAAATAAGTGCGCTTTTTAGAGTCCAGTCACTCAGTTGATCCAATCTGGCTCATCTGAACGCCAATTTATATCGTTTGTCAGCCCAAGCCGTTTTTTCGTCCAATATCCCCAGATGACATAAGGGTGAGGTGAGATATGGGATCTCAGGTCTGGGTTGTGGCAACGCTGCTTGTCAGCATCGTGTTGATTGTTTTAACCATCGTAAAACTGAAGTTTCACCCGTTCCTCGCGCTGCTGCTGGCAAGCTTTTTCGTTGGCGCGATGATGGGGATGAGCCCGCTGGATATGGTTAACGCCATTGAGAGCGGGATTGGCGGTACGCTGGGCTTCCTGGCGGCGGTTATCGGTCTTGGCACTATTCTCGGCAAAATGATGGAAGTCTCCGGCGCGGCAGAGCGCATCGGGATTACGTTGCAGCGCTGCCGCTGGCTGTCGGCGGACGTGATTATGGTCCTGGTCGGCCTGATCTGCGGCATTACGCTGTTTGTGGAAGTGGGCGTGGTACTGCTGATCCCGCTGGCGTTTTCCATCGCCAAAAAGACCAACACGTCGCTGCTCAAGCTGGCCATTCCGCTCTGTACCGCACTAATGGCAGTGCACTGCGTGGTGCCTCCGCATCCGGCCGCGCTGTTTGTCACCAATAAATTAGGGGCGGACGTCGGGACGGTGATTGTCTACGGTCTGATGGTGGGCCTGATGGCGTCTCTGGTTGGCGGCCCGCTGTTCCTGAAGCTGCTCGGCGATCGTCTGCCCTATAAGCCGGTTCCGGCGGAATTTTCAGACCTGAAGGTGCGGGAAGAACACACGCTGCCATCGCTGAGCGCCACGCTGTGCACCGTGCTGCTGCCGATTGCCCTGATGCTGGTGAAAACCATTGCCGAGCTGAACATGTCAAAAGAAGGCACGCTTTATACCCTGCTGGAGTTTATCGGCAACCCTATCACCGCGATGTTTATCGCCGTGTTTGTCGCCTACTACCTGCTGGGGATCCGCCAGCACATGGGCATGGGCGCAATGCTGACCCATACGGAGCACGGCTTTGGCTCTATCGCCAACATTTTGCTGATTATCGGTGCGGGCGGCGCGTTCAACGCCATCCTTAAAACCAGCGGTCTGGCGGAGACGCTGGCGCATATTCTCTCGAACCTGCATATGCACCCTATCCTTCTCGCCTGGCTGGTGGCACTGGTGCTGCACGCCGCCGTGGGTTCGGCAACGGTAGCGATGATGGGTGCCACGGCGATAGTGGCGCCGATGCTGCCGCTCTACCCGAACGTAAGCCCGGAGATCATCACCATTGCCATCGGGTCCGGCGCTATTGGCTGCACGATCGTGACCGACTCTCTCTTCTGGCTGGTGAAGCAGTATTGCGGCGCGACCCTGAATGAGACCTTCAAATACTATACGACGGCGACGTTTATCGCCTCGGTGCTTGCACTTGGCGGCACATTCCTGCTTTCTTTCATTATCTGAGCGCGAAGAGACGTATTATGGAAAACGCAACTATCACTACTTTAACCGCACAGTTTCCTCTGGTTGAGGATCTGATTGCCCTGAAAGAAACCACCTGGCTTAACCCGCGCACCACGACGCTGGCGGAAGGATTGCCGTATGTCGGGCTGACGAAAGCCGACGTAGACGACGCGCACGCGCGCCTGAAACGCTTCGCGCCGTATCTGGCGAAAGCGTTCCCGGAAACGGCGGCAACGGGCGGGATTATCGAATCCGACCTGGTCGCGATCCCGGCGATGCAGGCGCGGCTGGAGAAAGAATCTGCGAAGCCTGTTACAGGCACGCTGCTGCTGAAAAAAGACAGCCATCTGCCGATTTCCGGCTCGATCAAAGCGCGCGGCGGCATCTATGAGGTGCTGACCCATGCGGAGAAACTGGCGCTGGAAGCCGGGTTGCTGAGCGTTGAAGACGACTACAGCGTTCTGCTGGAGCCGCGCTTTAAGGACTTCTTCAGCCAGTACAGCATCGCGGTGGGCTCAACCGGCAACCTGGGGATGTCCATCGGCATTATGAGCGCACGCATTGGCTTTAAGGTGACGGTGCATATGTCCGCCGACGCCCGCGAGTGGAAGAAAGCCAAACTGCGCAGCCACGGCGTGATCGTCGTGGAATATGAGCAGGATTACGGCGTGGCGGTAGAGCAGGGACGCAAAGCGGCGGAAAGCGATCCGAACTGCTTCTTTATTGACGATGAGAACTCACGCACGCTGTTCCTGGGCTATGCGGTTGCTGGCGAGCGCCTGAAGGCGCAGTTTATCGAACAGGGCCGCGTGGTGGATGCCGATCATCCTCTGTACGTCTACCTGCCGTGCGGCGTCGGCGGTGGTCCCGGCGGCGTGGCGTTTGGCCTGAAGCTGGCCTTTGGCGATAACGTCCACTGCTTCTTTGCGGAGCCAACGCACTCACCGTGCATGCTGCTGGGCGTTTATACCGGGCTGCACGATGAAATCGCCGTGCAGGATCTGGGTATCGACAACGTGACGGCGGCGGACGGTCTGGCGGTAGGACGTGCCTCCGGCTTCGTGGGCCGCGCGATGGAGCGCCTGCTCGACGGGTTCTATACCCTCTCCGATCAAAGCATGTACGACATGCTCGGCTGGCTGGCGCAGGAGGAAAGGATTCGCCTGGAGCCGTCGGCGCTGGCGGGGATGGCCGGGCCACTGCGCGTCGATGCCGATGAGAACGTTACCCACCTGGTGTGGGCGACCGGCGGCGGCATGGTGCCGGAAGACGAGATGGCGAAATATTTAGCGAAAGGGAAGTAATTATGCCGGGTGGCGGCTGCGCCTTACCCGGCCTACAGGTGCAAAATTTGTTGAATGTGGGTTACCGCAAACAGCAGTGACAACGACAGCACGGCCAGGGCGATGAGGAACTTATCCCGCACCGCTTTCGGCTGCGCAAAGTCGTTCTGCGACACGTCCATCAGGTTACGGCTGCGGGTGTAGCGCCATAAAATGATGGCTACCAGCGCCAGCACAACAATGGAGATCCAGAATGGCGCCCCCGTGCGGTGCCAGTTGTGCTTAATGGCAAGAGCGATCAGCGCGCCATACCCCAGCAGCGTGCGCAGCCAGGCCAGCGAGGTTCGCTCTGGCTGAAGGCCGGGGTCCGCTTCCCGCCGCGCTTTGCGGCTATCCGGCATACAGCACCAGTAACATCACTACGCCCGCAACCATCAGCAAAATCGTACTGATAATGAGCAAGCCGCGCGTGTAGGGGAGATCCTGCTTCAGACGCATCGCCTTTTCATTTCTCAGCCAGCGCAGATAGCCATAAATCGCCAGCACGCCGGCAATCAGGCACAGTAGCAGGGCCAGCACTTCGCGAATCAACGGGGTGGCAAAATCGGGGGCGAGCTGATCAAGGCCGACGCCTGCGGCCAGAAAGCCCAGGGCGGTGCGGATCCACGCTAAGAACGTGCGTTCGTTAGCCAGTGAGAAGCGGTAGTCCGGTGCTTCACCGAGGCGGGAAATGTTCATGAAAGTTCCTTGTCGTGCTGCATGCAGGCTTCAGCATAGCGTAATTCAGCCAGGACAAGGAGACCGGCATCAGGCGATGCCGGTCAGAAAGATTAGTGCAGCTCTGGCCAGTAATCCTTATTCGCTTCAATCAGATCGTCCAGAATCGCCTTCGCCACCGATGCGCTCGGTACGGTTTTCGACAGGGTAATCGCCTGCCAGAGTTTCTGATACGAGCGCTGCTCCCAGGCGTCCACCACCAGTTTTTCCACCGCCACCTGCTGGCTCATGAGCCCTTTCTGGAAGTGCGGAATATCACCCACGGTCAGCGGCTCCGGTCCGTTGTGGCCGACCAGACAAGGTATTTCTACCATCGCGTCAGCATCAAAGTTATGGATAGCCCCATTGTTAGGCACAATCAGCAGCATGCGTTCCTGGGTGTTAAAGGCAATCGCGGTCGCCAGATCGACGATGTACGACGCATGTTCGTCAATTTCCAGTTCACCGGCAGAAGAATGACCGGCTTCGATAATCGCCCGACATGAACTGAATACATGCTTCTCACGGTGATCCATCACTTCATTGGCGCGGGTACGCTCCGGATTGGAATGGGCGACCACATAGTCCGGGAACAGGTAATACTTCAGGTAGGTGTTCGGCATGGTGTCCGGATCCAGCGCCTGTACGTCTTTGGCCTTGGCGAAGGTATCGTTCCAGCTCGCTTCAGTATGCACATCTTCCGAAGGCGGAACATAACCGTTTTTCGCCACGTATTCGCGCAGCTTCGGCATCAGATCGTTACCGTTCTGATCTTCAATCGACGTCCACCAGCCGAAGTGGTTCAGACCGTAGTAGCGCACGCGCATCTCTTTGCGGTCTTTCAGGCCGACGATTTGCGCCATACGCCCTTCAATGCCGATCGGCATATCGCAGATGTTGAGGATTTTCGCGTTCGGACGCAGGCGGCGCGTGGCTTCCGCGACAATCGCCGCCGGGTTGGAGTAGTTCAACATCCACGCGTTCGGGGAGTACTGCTCCATGTAATCCACCAGCTCCAGCACGCCGCCGATGGAGCGCATGCCGTAGGAGATGCCGCCCGGCCCGCACGTTTCCTGGCCCAGCACGCCGTGGCGCAGCGGGATTTTTTCATCCTTTTCACGCATGGGATATTTGCCAACGCGAATATGCGCCATCACGAAATCCACATCGGTAAAGGCCGCTTCAGGATCGGTGGTGTAACTAAATTCAATCTCCGGCGCCTGCTCCTTAAGGATGATTTTACACGCCTCGGCGATGATCTCCTGACGTGCTCCGTCATTGTCATAGAACTTCAGCGCACGCAGCGGGAAACGGTCACGGTTGGCTAACAGCATCAGGACGATACCAGGCGTGAATGTACTGCCGCCGCCTGCAATAACAACTGAGAATTTTTTCATGATATAGCCTCTGTCAGAGTGGTTTGTTCGTTTGTTAAAGGGGTTTTCATCAGCGATTCCAGCTGGTCGCGCACCTGAGGAACGTGCAGACCGACAATCACCTGTATGCCGTTGCCGCGCCGCACCACACCGTGTGCGCCCAGGGCTTTGAATACGTCATCGCTTTGGGTTTTCGTCATATCCACCAGGGCGATACGCAGGCGGGTGGCGCAGTTATTGATACTTTCGATATTCGCTGCGCCGCCGAGCGCCTGTAAGAACCCAGAGGCCTGTCCGACCTGCTGGCTGGCTGCCGCCGGGGCGGTGGTTTGCCCACGAGCGGCCTTATAGTCGGCCTTGCTGTAGAGCTTGATTTCGCTCTCTTCCCGGCCCGGCGTTTTGAGATTCAGACGTTCGATAAGCGTTCTGAAGACCACGAAGTAGATCCCGGTGAAGCAGAGGCCGATGCCAATCTGGGTGAATACCGTCGAGGCGTGGTTATGGAACATCGGGATCCAGTTTTGCGGCAGGAACTGGTCCAGCAGACCGCCGCCCATGTTCCCCACCACCCCGAAGATATACATCACCGTCGCCATCGTTGCGGCCAGCACGGCGTGGATGGCAAACAGCAAAGGCGAGATAAACAGGAAGGTGAACTCCAGCGGTTCGGTAATGCCCACCAGCACGGCGGTAAGCGTGGCCGGGATCAGCAGACCTGCCACTTTGACGCGGTTCTCCGGCGACGCGGTATACCAGATAGCCAGCGCAATACCGACTGAGCCAAACACCTTAGAGTTGCCGTGCAGCGCGAATCCGCCCTCCGGGAACAGCGTTTTCAGCGGCACAGTGCTCTGGCTGAATTCCTGAAGGTGCTGTGCCCAGTAGACCTGAATGCCGCCTTCTACCGCAGCCGGGCCGAAGATAAACGGACCGTAGACAAAGTGGTGTAATCCGGTTGGGATCAGAATGCGTTCCAGGAAGGTATAAACCCATACGCCCAGCGCGCCAGCGGTACGTAGAAAGGCCTGCAACGACTCAATGCCCATCTGCACTTTCGGCCAGCCCAGCAGCGTCAGCCAGGCGCAGGGGATCATCACGAAGAACGCGAGGATAACGACAAACGAGGTGCCCTGGAAAATCCCCAGAAAGACCGGCAACGGCTTGTCGAAAAATCGGTTGTGGATGGCGGTGACGAGCCCGGAAATGATAATCGCCCCGATGATGCTGGTATCAAGCGTTTTGATTCCGGCAATCTTCGCCAGCCCGCTGCCGGCAGTGGGTTCAGCAGAGAAGTCGACGCCAAAGAAGTGACCCCAGGTCATCCCCATCGCATTGATAAAATAGTTCCAGGTCAGGAAGCTAATCAGCACCGCCAGACAGGCGCGGCCCTGCGCCTGCTTTGCCAGGCCAATCGGTAAGCCGACAGCAAAAATCAGCGGCATATTACGGAACACCGCCCAGCCGCCTTCTTCGATGATGTGAACAATTTGCGCGAACAGATTATCAGGCGCGGTTAAGGCCTCACCGACAAACAGCGGATTGCGAAGCATGATGGCGATCCCAACCACGATCCCGGCAAAGGGAAACAGCAAAACCGGGGTGAACATGGCGCCGCCAAAACGTTGTATTTGACTGAGCATTTTTAAATCCTCATGAAACAACCTGTAGGGGATAGAGGCCTTTATGGTTTTTTACTGGCCTGAGGTGAGCATAAGAAGTTACTGATGCGGGAACATGGCGTGCCGCTGCGATTCGTGATCGCATTCATGGTTTTAATTTGACCAATCAGGTCTACTTTTTAAACCAAACATGGACAAGTTAAGACGTATTCCACGCCATGATGTGCGCAGAGAGGTCTACTGGTGATCTACAAATCAATTGCCGATCGGCTACGGCTGCGGCTGAATTCTTCGGACTACAACATTGGCAGTCCGTTACCCGGAGAAAAAGCGCTGGCAAAGGAGTTTGGCGTAGCCCGGATGACCGTCCGCAAAGCGCTGGATCTGCTGGTAAGCTGGGGGCTGGTTGAACGTCGACACGGCAGCGGGACGTTCGTGGCGCGCAAAGACGTTCATCATGAAACGACTAACCTGACTGGGCTGGTGGAGGTATTGCGCCAGCAGGGGAAAGAAGTGCAAAGCAAGGTGTTGCAGTTTGAAGTGATGCCCGCGCCGCCCGCCATCGCCAGCCAGCTGCGGATTCAGGTTGATGAGCGGATCTATTTTTCAAGGCGGGTGCGTTACGTGGACGGAAAACCGCTGATGCTGGAGGACAGCTTTATGCCGGTGAAGCTGTTCCGCAATCTTTCCCTGGCGCATCTCGAAGGGTCTAAGTTTGATTACATCGAGAAGGAGTGTGGGATCACCATCAGCGGCAACTACGAGAGCCTGACGCCGGTGCTGGCTGATAAACAGCTGGCCGGTTATATGAATGTGCCGGAACAGACGCCGCTGCTGCGCATCACTTCCCTTTCCTACAGCGACAGCGGCGAGTTCCTCAATTATTCCGTGATGTTCCGGAACACAAGCGATTACCAGGTGGACTACCATCTGCGGCGTATCCACCCGGAAGACTTATTAGCCCATCCCCCAGAATAGCACCGCCAGTAGCTGCGGGGTGATGATGCGCAGAAACATCACCAGCGGATAAACCGTGGCGTAGGATAACGCCGCCGCGCCGCTGGTGGCGTGCAGGTTATTGGCGAACGCCAGCGCGGGCGGATCGGTCATGGAACCGGCCAGCATGCCGCACAGCGTGAGATAGTTCATTTTAGCGAACATACGCGCCAATAATCCGACAGTTATCAGTGGGATAGCGGTAATAAATATGCCGTATCCTACCCAGCTCATCCCTTCGCCGTTCACCAGAGTATCGACAAAATCGCCGCCGGATTTCAGCCCCACCACCGCCAGAAACAGCACGATGCCCAACTCCCGCAGCGCCAGGTTAGCGCTCGGCGGCATAAACCAGTAGAGCTTACCGATGGAGCCGATACGCCCGAGGATAAGCGCCATAATGAGCGGCCCGCCTGCCAGACCCAGCTTCAGTGCTACCGGGAAGCCGGGCACATACAGGGGGATGGAGCCAAGCATGACGCCAAGCCCGACGCCGATAAAGACCGGCAGCATCTGCACCTGCTGGAGTTTTTGCTGGGCGTTGCCCACCATGTCCGCTACGGCATCAATAGATGAAGGACGCCCGACGAGGTTGAGAATATCACCGAATTGCAGGCTGGCATCCTGGCTGGCCACCAGCTCGACACCGGCGCGGTTAAGCCGGGAGATCACCACGTCATAACGCTCTTTAACCTGCAAATCGCGTATTTTCTTGCCCAGAACCTTCTCATTGGTCACTACCACGCGCTCCACGCGCATGTCCGTTCCACGGGTTGAGAGTGAGGTATCCACCTCCTGACCGATCACCAGCCGGGCATTGTTTAAATCCGCCGGTTGCCCTACCAGATGCAGGAGATCGCCGTGCTGAATAAGGGTATCCGGTGAAGGCACCATCAGCGTGTCATCACGTTTCAGGCGGGAACAGATAATGGTCGCGCTGTTCAGAATGGGAACATCCTGAATCGCCATATTGTTCAGATTAGGGTTTTCGACGCGAATGTTGATGGTTTTAATGAGCGCATGGCCGTTGGTCAGCGTGCTTTCATGCTCCTTCGCCTCCTGTCCAACGTTAACGCGGAACAGCACGCGCACCAGCCACATCGAGAGCAAAATACCGCAAATGCCAAACGGATAGGCCATGGCGTAGCTCATCCCCATCTGATCGACGACATCAGCAGGGATACCCAGATCGCGCAGAATTTGCTGGCCCGCCCCGAGCGCGGGCGTATTCGTGACGGCGCCGGAGAAGATGCCCAGCACAACGGGCAGCGGAATCGCGAAGAGTTTATGCAGAATGGCGGTAACCAGCCCACCCATCACGACGATGCCGAAGGCAAAGAGATTAAGGCGTAAACCGGAGACGCGCAGGGAAGCGAAGAAGCCCGGCCCCACCTGAATACCGATGGTATACACAAAGAGGATCAGGCCGAACTCCTGGATGAAATGCAGCATATCGGCGCTGAGCACCCACCCAAGCTGGTCGGCAAAATGGCCGACAAAAATCCCGCCGAACAGCACCCCGCCGATGCCAAATCCGACGCCGCGGATTTTGATATTCCCCAGCCATAGCCCCACTACCGCGACAAGGGCCAACACGCTAACGGTTAACGCGATATCACTCATGATCCACATCCTGTGTATAACCATAGTTATGCTAAGGATTCTCTCAGAGCTGACGGCGGTTGTATGGGCGATGGCGCACAAAAAAGCCCTGCCGGGGCAGGGCTTCATGGCATCTGTGAGCGAGTCGGGTGGCGGCTGCGCCTTACCCGACCTACAGGATCGGCAGGTTTGCCACCCGGCAAAAACGTGGTTTAGCTGTTCAACGCCGGGCGTTCGCTAATGGCGATGCGCTGAGGCGCAATGGCTTCCGGCACGTTACGGGTGAGGTCAATGTTCAGCAGCCCGTTAGTGAACGTCGCGCCAGAAACTTCCATATGGTCTGCCAGGGTAAAGCTCAGGCTAAACGGCTGAGTGACAAGCCCCTGATGCAGCCATTTGGTCTCGGTGTCTGGTTTTTCCGGTGACCCTTTCACGGTCAGGCGCGCACCCTCAAGCTGGATGTCGAGATCTTCCTGGCGGAACCCGGCCAGCGCAAGCGTGATGCGGTAGTGGTTATCATCGCTTTTTTCGATGTTGTACGGCGGAAAGGTCTGCTGTTCGGTTGCGCTTTGCAGCGCGTTAGCCAGTTTGTCAAAACCGATCCACTGACGCAGCAGGGGGGAAAAATCATAGTTACGCATACTAAATCTCCTTCTGAGAAGCGAGTTCGGCACAGTTTAATTTTGTGCACAGTTGTACCTGCAAACCCTTGCGGATTCGCATATGCTCCCTTTACGGCAAGCAATTTCAGGTGGGCCGCAGCCGCGACCCGCTTAATTAATTGATTTCGATACGACGCGGTTTTTTCTCTTCCGGAATCACACGTTCCAGTTCGATAAACAGCAGGCCGTTCACCAGGTTCGCGCCCTTGACGTGGATGTTCTCAGCCAGCTGGAACTTGCGTTCAAAGTTACGCTCTGCGATACCCTGGTAGAGGTAGGTTCGTTCTTTCTGCTCGCCCGCATGGGAGCCTTTCACCACCAGCAGATTGTCCTGCGCGGTGATCTCCAGTTCGCTCTCCGCGAAACCGGCAACAGCAATCGCAATGCGATAGTGGTTTTCGTCAACCAGTTCAACGTTGTAAGGAGGATAGCCGTTGCTCTGGCTCTGGTTGTTTTCTAAGTGGTTGAACAGACGATCAAAACCAATGGCAGAACGGTATAGCGGAGAGAGATCGAAATTACGCATAGATAAATGCTCCTGAAATCAGCGAGAAAATGTAGCCTTCCACCATGGACAGGCTTCTGCTTCCCCGAACACCCATCAGGCGTGTCCGTTATCGGGTTACATTCTTAAAATGGGTATGGATACGGCCTTTTCAAGCCTGTTGATGTGAGATTTTTTTGCACTTTGCTGGTTGTCGCATAGACTCAGGGGCACAGCACAAAGGGTTAAATTGCGATGGCGACCACAGTGCGGGAGTTTGGAGCTATCCATTTTGGACGCGCCTCGCTATAACCCTGAGTTGCAGGTCAATGCCGTGCTACTAATGATGACTGAGTGATGATGAGAAATGTTCTGATTAAGCTGGCGACGTTCAGCGGGGTTGTTTTACTTTGCGGGTGTTCGAGCGTGATGTCGCACACCGGCGGTAAAGAAGGAACATATCCGGGGACGCGCGCCAGTGCCGCAATGATCTCTGATGATGAGACAAACTGGGGTACCAAATCTCTGGCGATTCTTGATATGCCGTTTACGGCGGTTGCCGATACGCTTTTGCTGCCGTGGGATATGTTCCGCACCGACAGCTCAGTGCGTTCGCGCGTTGAGAAAAGCGAGCAGGAGACGCTGGCAACCAACTCCGTCATCCCGCCCGCAGCGATGCCTCCACGCTAATTCTGTGCGGTTTCCGTTAGCCACAGCTGGCGGAAACCGTCCTTCTCTTCCATCCATGTAATAAATCGTCCGTCCGGGGAAAACACCACAGCGTCAGCAGACGGCGGATTGCCATGATCGGAGGTCAAAAACGTCACCTCACCGGTCTGCGCATCGCAGCAGGCAATGCGGCTTTCGAGCACAAACCCAAGTGCGCGGCCAGAAGGATGCCAGTTAAAAGCCGACTGAATATCACGCTCAGTGTGGGTCAGCTGGCGCGGCTCGCCGCCCTCAGGGGAGATAAGCCACAGCTGCACAACGCCGTTATCGTCCCGCATTAAAAACGCGACCTGCGTCCCCTGTGGATTGCTGCGCACCCAGTGGCGCGGCACGTTCACCAGCCCCGGATACGCCTTCTGATGGGTGAAGGTAAGGCGGCGTTGCATGGCGCCCGCAGGCGGCGCGGGCATTGTATCCGGCGTTCCCTGCAACGGCGCATCGCCCGCTCGTTTCCAGCCCTGCTCGTCTTTGGGAAGATCGACAATAAACAGTTCGGGCACTTTCTCGCCTTTCGCAGACACCGTATCGCCGATAAACGCCAGCCTGTCGTTGCCCACCCAGCCCTCTTCATAGGCGCGGTTGATCTCATCGCTGCCCGGTTTCGGGTTCGGCGTTGTCCGGCTTACCAGTACGCTCCAGAAGGTTCCGGCATATTCCCGCGGATGGTTCCCCTGTGGGTTTACCGGACCACAAGGCGCCGCCACCCCGACGTTACGCAAATCCAGCTGCGGATCGCGCGCGTGCAGCACATGGTCGTTATAGGTAAAGCTGACGAACTGCCCGTTCGGGCTAAAAACGTGAACGTGGGTGCCGCCACGCAGCGCACCTGCCGTGTAAGGCGCGGTGATATCCATCGCATCAAGATTGCTCACCTGACCATTGTGCACAATCACCCCCTGACGATGGTGAAAATCATACTGCCAGTCTGCATCCGGGTTTTTCGGGCCGTGGATAAAAACATATTTGTCCTGCGCCGGATGAACGGTTACCACGCCAACATGCGCGCCGTCAGTCGCACGGTAGATCGCCTCAACCTCGCCCGTACTAACATTGACCCGCTCAATGGTTTCACCGGTAAACGACGCGCCGGACGGGCGGACATCATAGACAAGCCACTGGCTGTCTGGCGTCCAGGTGTTGATGTTGGTGAGCTGGTGGTTGCGGGAAGCGAAGGTGATTTGTTTCATGAAAATACCCTGATGCGCGGTTATCGCATCAGGGTAAAACATCCGAAGGGATTAGCCTACTCGTTTCACGTCGCCGACCAGCAGGATGTAGGAGAGCGCCCCGATCAGCGCCACGGCAGAGATATACACCAGCGCCGGACCAAAGCCGTAGTCCTGCGCCAGGTAACCGATGACCAGCGGCACGGTGATCCCGCCCAGGCCGCCAACGAAGTTAAACACGCCGCCGGTCAGACCAATCAGACGCATCGGCGCCAGCGACGACACCAGCGACCAGGTGATGGAGGCAAAACCGTTCCCGAAGAACGCTAACGCCATCAAGGTCATGATCCACACCGGATCGTTGGTGTAGTTCGCTCCCATGATGCAGGTAGAGATCAGCAGGCCGCAGATAATCGGCGTTTTACGCGCAACGCCCAGTGAGAAGCCTTTTTTCACCAGTTTGTCCGCCAGCCAGCCCGAGAGCAGGACGCCGAAAAACGCCGCAAGGAAGGGTACGGTGGTCATAAAGCCCGCCTTCAGCGCGGTAATCCCTTTTTCCTGGGTCAGATAGTTCGGGAACCAGGTGAGGAAGAACCACAGCGTGGAAGTCACCGCGAACTGGCCCAGATATACGCCCACCAGCTTACGGTGGAAGACCAGCTTCCAGTCCGCTCTGGTCAGCGGCTGGCGCGCCTCTTTTTTCACGGGCGCATCGCCGTCCACCAGGCCACCGCCGTCGCGGATGTAGTCCAGTTCGGCTTTGGTGATGCTTTTGGTCAGGCGCGGCGGCTGATAGACCTTAAACCAGATTAACGACCAGATAATGCCGATCCCGCCGGTGACGATGAACACCCAGTGCCAGCTCAGTAGCTCCTGGATCCAGATTAACAGCGGCGTCAGAAATGCCAGGCCAACAAACTGCCCGGAGGTGTAAAAACCAACAGCGGAAGCGCGTTCGTGTTCCGGGAACCAGCTGGTCACCATGCGGTTGTTGGTCGGAAACGCGGGCGCTTCAAACACCCCGGTGATGGCGCGCAGGCCAATCAGTGACATCAGCCCGGTGGCGAAGCCCTGGAACAGAGTCGCCACGGACCAGCCAAAAATAGCGATAAAGTAGGTCAGACGCGACCCCACGCGGTCAAGGAACCAGCCACCCGGGATCTGGCAGAGCGTATACAGCCAGGCAAACGCCGAGAAGACGTAGCCCATTTCCGCTTTGGTGATGCCAAACTCTTCCTGAATATGAGCCGATGCCACGGCAAGGTTGGCGCGGTCGACATAACAGATGACCACGGTAATAAAGATCATGATCAGCGTCAGGTAACGACGACGCCCGGTTTTTGCAGCAGTAACTGGAATATCCATCGCAATCTGTCTCCAGATTTTGGGCATAGCGAAGCCGCTCACCATGCCCTGTAATTTACAGAGGGTGTATTTGGTTTTTTTAATTAAAAACGTAAACGGAATGCGCTAAATAATTCGTGCTGGGGGAAGGCGGCAAGTTTTCGCATCCCCGGGAGCATACAAAAGTATGTGACCGGGGTAAGAAAACGCAGCCAACGCATCACCAGCGCGAAGTATGACGCGCATTTACCACTCGGCTACGGAACCGTCTTCATGACGCCACAGTGGGTTACGCCAGTCCGGCGCACATTTACTCAGCTCAATGACTTTGGCTTCGTCGATCTCCACGCCAAGGCCCGGCTTCGTTAACGGTTTAAAGAAACCGCCTTCCATGCTGAAGTCTTCCTTGTTTTTCACAAAGTCGAGCAGCTCCGCGCCCTTGTTATAGTGAATGCCCATGCTTTGTTCCTGGAACACCGCATTGCGCGAGACGAAGTCGACGTGCAGGCAGGCCGCCAGCGCAATTGGCCCAAGCGGACAGTGCGGGGCCAGCGCCACATCGTAGGCTTCTGCCATTCCGGCAATTTTGTAGCATTCGGTGATGCCACCCGCGTGGGAGAGGTCCGGTTGCAGGATCGCAATGCCGCCCGCTTCCAGCACGCGTTTGAACTCGAAGCGCGAGAACATACGCTCACCCGCGGCGATAGGAATATGGGTCTGTTCAGCCAGTTTTGGATAGTATTCCGCCTGCTCGGCCAGCACCGGCTCTTCGATAAACAGCGGGCGATACGGCTCCAGCTCTTTAATCAGCACTTTGGCCATTGGCGCGCTAACGCGGCCGTGGAAATCCAGGCCAAACTCAATCTCGTTGCCGAAAGCCTCGCGGATTTGCGCCACGGTATTCACCGCCCGGTCTACCGCGCGCGAGTTGTCGATAACGCCCATCTCTTCGCAGCCGTTGAGTTTGAAGGTGTCAAAACCGATGTTGCGCAGTTGCCGGATACCGTCGATCACTTCCGCAGGGCGGTCACCGCCCACCCAGCTGTAGGCTTTGATTTTGTCGCGCACCAGGCCGCCCATTAATTGCCAGACCGGGGCATTCAGCACTTTGCCTTTGATATCCCACAGCGCCTGATCAATACCGGCGATGGCGCTCATCAGGATCGGACCGCCACGGTAAAATCCCGCCCGGTACATGACCTGCCACAGGTCGTTGATGCGCGCCGGATCCTGGCCAATCAGGTATTCGCCCAGCTCGTGCACCGCGGCTTCAACGGTGCGCGCACGGCCTTCAATCACCGGCTCGCCCCAGCCAACCACGCCTTCGTCGGTTTCGATTTTCAGGAACATCCAACGCGGGGGTAAACGGTACGTGGTGAGTTTGGTTATTTTCATTGCACTGCCTCTCGATACGCTTTCACAAATGCTGCCGCCTGCTGTGCGGTACGCTCAACGGGCTGTCCGGCACGATAGAGATCGCTGCCCAGCCCGGCGCCCACACAGCCCGCTTTTATCCACTGCACCAGGTTTTCCGGCGTGACGCCGCCCACGGCAAAGACCGGCACGCTGGCGGGTAAGACCGCTTTCAGCGCTTTGATGTAATCCGGACCAAAGGCCGACGACGGGAAAATTTTGAGAGACTGTGCGCCTGCATCGAGGGCGGCAAAGGCTTCTGTAGCCGTGGCGCAACCCGGGCAAACGGTCATGCCGTACTCCACCGCCCGGCGGATCACCTCGGGGTTGATATTCGGTGTGACGATAAGCTTGCAGCCCATCTTCGCCAGTTCATCCACCTGCTCCGGCTGTAATACGGTACCAGCGCCAATCAGCGCCTTATCACCAAACGCCTTCACAATTGCCGGAATGCTTTTTTCCCACTCCGGGGAGTTGAGCGGGATTTCCACCGCGTCGAACCCGGCGTCGATCACCGCGCCAACGTGCGCTAAGGCCTCACCGGGCGTGATACCGCGCAAAATCGCGATCAGGGGAAGTTCAGTTTGCCACTGCATGAGCGATGCTCCTTATGCCTGCCTGAAATGCCGTGTCGCCTTCCACCGCAGCAACATCCCGTCCGATAGCGTGGAACGCCTGGCGGTAACGAGACGTCAGCGATGAACCCGCGACGAGCGTGATGGCCTGCTGCCCGGCGAACGCGTCGCTCAGGGTGGCGACCTCTGCGCCAATCAGCAGGCCGGACAGAAATTCGCTGACCTGTTCGCGCGGAAGATTTCCCAGCACGTGCGAGGCGCGAACCTCAAAAAGTTGCGGCAAAACGGCAGGGGATGCGATCCCGCGCTCCAGCCCGGCGGCAAACGCTTCCGGCGAAGGGGTCTGCTCCGGCAAACCGGCCCCCACCAGCGAGTGCTTAAGCAGCAAGTGGTGCAATTCGCCGGTCATTACGGTGCGAAAGTCATGAATTTGCTCAGCATCCGCCTGGACCCATTTGCAGTGCGTCCCGGGCATGACGTAGACAGAAGAAGGAGAAAGCGTGCGCGCCCCGAGCAGTTGCGTCTCTTCACCGCGCATCACGTTATGGTTATCGTCGCGAGAGACGCATAAACCGGGGATAATCCAGACATTGTCGCCAACGGACGTTAACTGCTCGCCAACGGCAGTGAAATGCACCGGAACCGACAGATAAGGCGCAACCTTCCAGCCTACGTTACTGCCGACCATTCCGGCCATCACCACTGGCGTAGTACCGTCGCGCCAGTTTTGTGTCACCTCTGCTAACACCGCTGCTGGGGATTTACCGTTCAGGCGCGTCACACCTGCTTCTGATTGCCTGCTTTCCAGGCACTGCTCACCCTGGTAGAGCCAGGCGCGCAGATTGGTCGATCCCCAGTCAATTGCGATGTAGCGTGATGTCATGTGATTTCCTTCAACCTTCGTGTCGAGCTGGCGATCATGGTCAGCGCCGCCTGCTCTGCCGCATCGCCGTCCTGATGCCGTATCGCATCGAACAGCGCTTTATGTTCCTGAAGCGTTTTCGGCATGTTGGCCTCATCACCCATCCAGGTACGTTCAAATACTGCTCGCTGTAGCGAGCTGATCGCCACGCTAAGCTGCTGTAACACCGGGTTATGCACCGACTGCAATACCGCCTCGTGGTAGCGAATGTCCGCCTCGTTGAACGCCTCCCGATTCTGGTTATTGGCGATCATGTCGTTTAAAGCCGACTCAATCTGTGCCAGGTCACCTGACGTTGCGCGCTCAGCCGCCCAGCGGGCAATGGCCGGTTCCACCAGATTTCGGACTTCGCTCATCGCGCCGATAAGCCGTGGGTCGTAGTCGTTTTCCAGTACCCATTGCAGAACATCGGTATCGAGGTAGTTCCACTGGTTACGCGGCGCCACAAACGCGCCGCGATAGCGCTTCATTTCAATCAGCCGCTTCGCCATCAGCGAGCGGAACACTTCCCGGATGATGTTGCGCGAGGTTTCAAACTCCTCGCACAGTTCCGCCTCTGCTGGCAGCGGCGAACCGGGAACGTATTTGCCACCCACAATCTGAGTGCCCAGCGTGATGACAATGCGATCGGTTTTATTGAGTGTCATGGAGAGTCCTTGTGCTCTGTAAGTCCATCACTACTTTACCGCGACCGCTGAATTTCGCCTCACTTTTGCAGTACAAACGTGAGGCCTTTCGTCTTTGCCGTGGTGACAATGTAGTACAATCAGTCAATGTTGTACTACAATCCAGATCACAAAAAGAACAATCCGATAAATTCAGGGCCAAAAAAAGCCCCGGTAGATAACCGAGGCTGATGATTACAGACAGCTGCTAGGAGAGGACAAATTTCTCGATCGCCCAGGCAACGCCGTCTTCCAGGTTAGATTTGGTCACGAAGTTCGCCACTTCTTTTACCGACGGGATGGCGTTATCCATCGCCACGCCCATGCCTGCATATTCGATCATCGCAATATCGTTTTCCTGGTCGCCCAGCGCCATGATCTCCTCAGGCTTGATGCCCAGCGCATCGGCAAGCGATTTGACGCCCGTGCCTTTATTGACGCGTTTATCGAGGATTTCGAGGAAGTACGGCGCACTTTTCAGTACGGTGTATTTCTCTTTTACCTCAGCCGGAATGCGTGAAATGGCTTTGTCGAGAACCGCAGGTTCATCAATCATCATCACTTTCAGGAACTGTGTCGCCGGATCCATTTTCTCCGCTTCACAGAACACCAGTGGAATGGTTGCAACGTAGGACTCGTGCACCGTGTAGTAGCTGATATCGCGGTTGGCGGTGTAAAGCGTATTGCGATCTAGCGCGTGGAAGTGAGAGCCCACGTCGCGGGAGAGTTTTTCCAGGAACCGGTAGTCATCATAGCTCAGTGCCGTTTGCGCCACCGTGCTGCCATCGGCTGCCTTTTGCACCAGCGCGCCGTTATAGGTGATGCAGTAATCACCAGGCTGGTTCATGTGCAGCTCTTTCAGGTAACTGTGCACCCCGGCATACGGGCGTCCGGTGGTGAGCACCACGTTCACGCCTTTTTCGCGTGCGGCGGCGATCGCATTTTTAACGGCAGGAGAGATAGTGTGGTCTGGCAGCAGCAGCGTGCCGTCCATATCGATTGCAATGAGTTTGATGGCCATGGGGTCCCCGGGATAAATGAGTGCTACCTCATGCTAACGCGATTAAGCACACAAAAATAGAGCTACCTTGCGCAACAAAAAGCCCCTTTTACGTTTATCCCGGGAACGGGAACTCACTCGCGGGTGAGAACGATTTTGCCAAACGCACCGCGATCCAGATGCTCAAGCGCCTGTTCCAGCTCGTCAAAGCGGTAGCGATGCTCAATCACCGGTTTTAACTCCGTGACACCAACAGCACGGACAAAATCTTCCAGCGCCCGGCGGTGTCCAACCCCAATCCCCTGAATGACGGGGGATTTCAGCAACAGCTCGCTTGCAGGCAGAGAAATTTCTGTCCCGGCCAGCACGCCAATGACCGATATCCGCCCATGAACGGCAACGGCGCGCAGGGAATGTCTCAGGTTCTCCCCACCCACGGTTTCGATAATATGGTCGATGCCGCGATCCTGCGTCAGTGCCAGCGTATTTTCAGCCCAGTCGCCTTTCAGTCGGTTGATGCCCTGGCTGGCCCCCAGCTTTTTGGCCCGCGCCAGTTTTTCATCACTTCCCGAGGAGACAAACACCTCTGCGCCGTGCGCTTTTGCTATCTGCAAAGCGAATAGCGCCACACCGCCCGTCCCTTGTACCAGCACCGATTGCCCGGCGCGTAAATGACCGCGCTCCACCAGCGCGAACCATGCGGTAAGCCCCGCGCAAGGAAGCGTACTGGCCTCAGCGTCATCCAGGCTTTCCGGGGACGCCACCAGCGCGTTTTCACTCACAATCACATATTCGGCCAGCATGCCCTGGAAGTATCCACCGGACGTTTTATAGGGCAAATCGCGCGCGTCTGCCTGCGGCTTGCCGTCGATCCATTCCGGGAAGAAGGTTGAGATGACGCGTGCGCCGGGTTTGAAACGCGTAACGCCTTCACCGATGCTGTCCACCACGCCTGCCATGTCAGATGCTGGGGTAAACGGGAAGGAAAGCGGAATCGGCATCGTGCCTTCAATCACCATTTTATCCCGGTAGTTGAGCGCAACGGCATTTACCCGTACGCGAACCTCCCCCGAGCCTGGCTGTGGAACAGGCTCCTGAACGAGCCTGAGGCTTTCACGACCAAGGGCATCCATTGACCAGCGTTGCATTGTTGCTGTCATTTTTTTCTCCTGTCATCAGATGATTTTCAGTTCTGACAGTCTACCGTTGACTCAGCGTCACCAGTGGCGATAAGTTTTCCCATCATTGATGACCAAATTGATACAATTCATCCATGACCGATACGCTGAAAGATATTCCCGTTTTCGTTGCCTCCGTTGAGGCAGGAAGTTTTGCCCAGGCCGCCGTCCGTCTGCATTTGTCGCGCTCGGCGGTAGGAAAAAGCATTGCTCGTCTTGAAGAGAGGCTGGGGGTTCGTCTGTTTCATCGGACCACCCGCAGCCAGAGGCTGACCGATAACGGCGCGCTTTTTTATGAACGCTGCCTGCGCGCGCTGGAAGAGATCCGTGGCGCTGAATCGCAGCTTGAAACCGGAAAACATCAGGTCAGCGGTCGGCTGCGTGTTGCCATGCCGGTGCTGTTTGGTCGCCAGTGTATCGCCCCGCTGCTAATAGAGCTGGCGCAGGAGCATCCCGGGCTTGAGCTTGAAATGTCCTTTAGCGACCGCATCGTGGATCTTGTGGAAGAAGGGTTTGATATGGCGGTGCGCAATGGCACCCTGGCTGACAGCGCCGTGCTGGTCGCCAGAAGGCTGGGAGTGCACCGAATGGTTCTGTGTGCCGCGCCGGATTATCTGATTAAGAATGGCCAGCCGCAAAGCGTTGATGATTTACGCCAGTATACGGCCATTAACTACACGCGTGCGGGCAGAGTCTTACCCTGGCAGCTGATGGATTACGATGGCACGTCGCGCACGTTTATTCCCCGCTCATCCCTCAATATGGATGATTTGCAGGCGATCTGCGACGCGGCGCTGGCCGGCCACGGTATTGCATGGTTACCCTGCTGGATGGTCATCAAAGAAATTCATCAGGGAAATCTTGTCCCGCTCTTTAAGCAGGCCCCGGATGTACGCTTCGACGTTCATGCCGTCTGGCAGCAGACGCCACACCTGCCGCTAAGGGTAAGAATTGCCATAGATATGCTGGTCAAACGTTTACCGGCAGTGATGTCGCTGGAGTTTCCTGCGTCCATAAAAAAGCCGCGCTAAAGCGCGGCCAGTTATGTTGTCGTAAAGCGACGATTAAATATCGATATTCGCCGCCTTCAGGGCGTTCTCTTCGATGAAGGCGCGACGTGGTTCAACCGCATCGCCCATCAGGGTCGTGAACAGCTGATCCGCTGCGATTGCGTCTTTAACGGTGACGCGCAGCATGCGACGGCTTTCCGGATCCATGGTGGTTTCCCACAGCTGATCCGGGTTCATTTCGCCCAGGCCTTTATAACGCTGAATAGAGAGGCCACGACGGGACTCTTTCACCAGCCATTCCAGCGCCTGCTCGAAGCTTGCCACCGGCTGACGGCGCTCGCCACGTTCGATGAACGCATCGTCTTCGATCAGACCGCGCAGCTTCTCGCCCAGGGTGCAGATACGGCGGTATTCCGGACCGGTAACAAACTCGTGCTCCAGCGGGTAGTCGGTATCGACGCCGTGGGTACGCACGCGGACGATCGGCTCGAACTGCTGCTCAGCGTTCTGCTGAACGTCGAACTTCCACTGGCTGCCGTGCTGCTCTTTCTCGTTCAGCTCGCTCACCAGGGTGTTCACCCAGCGGGTGACGGTCTGCTCGTTGCTCAGATCGGCTTCGGTCAGGGTCGGCTGGTAAATCAGCTCTTTCAGCAGCGCTTTCGGATAGCGACGCTCCATACGGCCAATCATTTTCTGCGTGGCGTTGAACTCGGAGACCAGACGCTCCAGCGGCTCACCGGCCAGCGCTGGCGCGCTGGAGTTTGCGTGCAGGGTCGCACCATCAAGGGCGATCGCGATTTGGTACTGATCCATCGCGTCGTCATCTTTAATGTACTGTTCCTGCTTGCCTTTTTTCACCTTGTACAGCGGTGGCTGCGCAATGTAGACGTGGCCGCGCTCAACGATTTCCGGCATCTGACGATAGAAGAAGGTCAACAGCAGCGTACGGATGTGCGAGCCGTCGACGTCCGCATCGGTCATGATGATGATGCTGTGATAACGCAGTTTGTCCGGGTTGTACTCGTCGCGACCAATGCCGCAGCCGAGCGCGGTGATGAGCGTCGCCACTTCCTGAGAAGAGAGCATCTTGTCGAAGCGCGCTTTCTCAACGTTGAGGATTTTACCCTTCAGCGGCAGAATCGCCTGGTTCTTGCGGTTACGGCCCTGCTTTGCAGAACCGCCCGCAGAGTCCCCTTCCACAAGGTACAGTTCAGACAGCGCCGGGTCGCGTTCCTGACAGTCAGCCAGTTTGCCCGGCAGGCCTGCCAGGTCCAGCGCGCCTTTACGACGGGTCATTTCACGCGCTTTACGCGCCGCTTCACGGGCACGCGCCGCATCGATAATTTTACCCACCACGATTTTCGCGTCGGACGGGTTTTCCAGCAGGTATTCGCTCAGCAGTTCGTTCATCTGCTGTTCAACCGCCGATTTCACCTCAGAAGAGACCAGCTTGTCTTTGGTCTGTGAGGAGAACTTCGGATCCGGCACCTTCACGGAGACCACGGCAATCAGGCCTTCACGGGCATCGTCACCGGTGGCGCTGACTTTCGCTTTTTTACTGTAGCCTTCTTTGTCCATGTAAGCGTTCAGGGTACGGGTCATCGCCGCGCGGAAGCCCGCAAGGTGCGTACCGCCGTCGCGCTGTGGAATGTTGTTGGTGAAGCAGTAAATGTTTTCCTGGAAACCGTCGTTCCACTGCAAGGCCACTTCCACGCCGATACCGTCTTTTTCAGTAGAGAAGTAGAAGATATTCGGGTGAATTGGCGTTTTGTTCTTGTTCAGATACTCAACGAACGCCTTGATACCACCTTCGTAATGGAAGTGGTCTTCTTTGTTGTCGCGTTTGTCGCGCAGACGAATCGACACGCCGGAGTTCAGGAACGACAGTTCACGCAGGCGTTTCGCCAGAATGTCGTACTCGAATTCGGTGACGTTGGTGAAGGTTTCAAGGCTCGGCCAGAAACGCACCATGGTACCGGTTTTCTCGGTATCGCCCGTGACGGCCAGCGGCGCTTCAGGCACGCCGTGCTGGTAGATCTGACGGTGAATTTTGCCTTCGCGCTGGATAACCAGCTCCAGCTTCTGCGACAGGGCGTTAACTACGGATACGCCTACGCCGTGCAGACCGCCGGAAACTTTATAGGAGTTATCATCGAACTTACCGCCTGCGTGCAGAACGGTCATGATGACTTCCGCCGCGGAGACGCCCTCTTCCGGGTGAATACCGGTTGGGATGCCACGACCGTCATCGGTAACGGACACGGAGTTGTCCGCATGGATCGTGACCACGATGTCTTTACAGTGACCCGCGAGCGCTTCGTCGATAGCGTTATCTACCACCTCGAATACCATGTGGTGCAGACCGGTGCCGTCATCCGTGTCGCCGATATACATACCCGGGCGCTTACGCACCGCATCCAGCCCTTTCAGGACTTTGATACTGGAGGAGTCATAAGAATTCGACATCAACGTTTCTCGCTCATTTCAACTTGGGTTAATCCGTTATTTTACCCTTTTCCACGGTAAACATCTTCGAATTTTCGTCCGACATGTCCATAACGTGTTCAGCGCTAATGGCGCTGACGAAAACCTGCGACTGCGTGGCTTTCAGGCGGCTGGCAAGCAGCCCGCGCCGCGCGTCGTCAAGTTCCGAGGCAAAATCATCTATCAGGTACAGGCAGCGTCGCCCACTTTCGCGGGTGAGGAACTCCCCCTGCGCCAGGCGCAGCGCACACATCAGGAGCTTCAGCTGCCCGCGCGACAGCGTGTCTTCCACCGGCGCACCGTCGGCACGAATGCGGAAATCCGCCTTGTGCGGGCCGTGCGCGGTGTAGGTCAACATGCGATCGCGCTCGAAGCTTCTCTCTAACACCTCGGCATAGTCCGTCTCTTTCTCCCAGCCACGCTGGAAAGAGAAGGTGAGAGAGAACTCGGGTAAAAACTGTTTGCAGGTGTCGGCCATGTCTTCGGCGATACCTGCGCTGTATTCGGCACGCCAGCGGCTGATTTGTTCCGCTAGAGGGATGAGTTCCATGTCCCACGGACGCAGCTGAGCGTAGCGCGTGACCTGGCGCAATGCGGCGTTACGCTGTTTAAGCAGACGCTTCAGGTTGCTCCAGGCGTTAAAGAAACCGGCTTCATTGTGAAAGCATCCCCAGTCGAGGAACGCTCTTCTGTATTTGGGGCCGCCGTTGAGTAAAGTAAACCCCTCGGGCGTAATCAGCTGCATCGGCATCAGCAGCGCCAGCTCCGCCACCTTGTGGCCATCGGTGCCGTCGATGCGCACCTTGCTGTCACCCTGCTTATCTTTGGTCAGGCCGATGGCGGTCTCTCGCTCCTCTCCCTGCAAACGCCCGTGCAGAACAAAAGAATCCTGCTCGTGGCGAATCACGCGACCAATCTGCAAACTGCGAAACGCCCGGCCGTGGCCGAGCGTATAGATGGCTTCCAGCACGCTGGTTTTGCCGCTGCCGTTCGCGCCAACCAGGAAGTTAAAGCCAGGGGATAAAGCGAGATCCGCGCTTTCGATATTGCGAAAGTCGCGGATCAACAGACGGGTGAGCGACATTACAGTCTCATTGGCATAACAACATAAGCAGCCGACTGTGATGCGGCATCTTCAATCTGTACGCTCGAAACGGAGTCAGTCAGCAGGATGCGAACGTTCTCGCATTTCAGTGCATTCAGCACATCCAGCACGTAGCTGACGTTGAAGCCGATTTCCATCTCAGCCCCGGCGTAGGTGACGTCCAGAATCTCTTCTGCCTCTTCCTGCTCCGGGTTGTTGGCGGTGATTTTGATCTGGTTTTCACTCACGTACAGACGTACGCCGCGGAATTTCTCGTTCGAGAGAATAGCGGCACGCGCAAACGCCTGCTTGAGGATGTCGCAACCCGCCTCCAGCGTTTTGTCCGGATTCTTCGGCAATACGCGGCGATAATCCGGGAAACGACCGTCTACCAGCTTCGATGTGAAGACAAAATCGCCCACGTGGGCACGAATATTGTTGCTGCCAATCTGCACGCGCAGTGGGGTATCGCCGCCGTCGAGCATGCGCATCAGTTCAATTACGCCTTTACGCGGTACGATCACCGAATGGTTTGGCAGTGAATCGCCAATCGGCATGGAACAGACCGCCAGACGGTGACCGTCGGTCGCCACGGTACGCAGCTCTTCACCTTCGGTTTCGAACAGCATGCCGTTTAAGTAGTAACGAACGTCCTGATGCGCCATGGAGAACTGCGTGGCTTCAATCAGACGCTTCATCGTCGCCTGCGGCAGGGTAAATTCAACTTCGCTCTGCCAGTCATCCAGGTTCGGGAAGTCCGCAGCGGGCAGCGTGGAGAGGGAGAAACGGCTGCGGCCAGAGCGCACCAGCATGCGGTCGCCCTCCAGCTGCACGGCGATTTCAGCGCCTTCCGGCAGCCCACGGCAAATATCAAAGAATTTACGTGCCGGAACCGTGGTCGCGCCCGCGTCGTGCGGCTGAGTCAGCGTAACGCGCGCGATCATTTCCATTTCCAGATCTGTGCCGGTCAGCGACAGCGTACCGTCCGCGACCTGAAGCAGCAGGTTTCCAAGAATAGGCAGCGTAGGGCGGCCGCCTAATGGGCCACTCACCTGTTGCAGCGGTTTTAATAAATGTTCACGTTCAACGGTAAATTTCATAGCGTCACGATGATAATGTTCTGATTAAATTGGAAAAATCTTCTTTTATGTCGTGGCTTTCTTCGCGTAGCTGCTCGATCTTGCGACAAGCGTGCAGCACGGTCGTATGGTCACGGCCACCAAACGCATCACCGATTTCCGGCAGGCTGTGGTTGGTGAGCTCTTTTGCCAGCGCCATCGCCATCTGACGCGGACGCGCCACCGAGCGGGAACGACGTTTAGACAGTAAATCTGCCACTTTGATCTTGTAGTACTCAGCCACCGTCTTCTGAATATTGTCGATAGTGACCAGTTTTTCCTGCAAAGCCAATAAATCGCGCAGCGCTTCACGCACAAAATCGATGGTGATCGCACGACCAGTGAAGTTGGCGTTAGCGATAACGCGGTTCAGCGCCCCTTCCAGCTCACGCACGTTGGAACGCAAGCGCTTGGCAATAAAGAACGCCACTTCACCCGGCAGGCGAATGTCGTTCTCGTCGGCTTTTTTCATCAGGATCGCGACGCGGGTTTCCAGTTCCGGCGGCTCGATCGCCACGGTCAGGCCCCAGCCGAAGCGGGATTTGAGACGATCTTCAACGCCGTTGATCTCTTTTGGATAACGATCCGAGGTCAGAATGATCTGCTGATTACCTTCCAGCAGGGCGTTAAAGGTATGGAAAAACTCTTCCTGCGATCGTTCTTTATTGGCAAAGAACTGAATGTCATCGATCAGCAGCGCATCAACGGAACGGTAGTAGCGTTTAAACTCTTCGATCGCATTGTTTTGCAGGGCTTTTACCATGTCCTGAACGAAGCGTTCGGAGTGCATATACACTACTTTGGCATTGGGCTTACGCGCCATAATGCCGTTGCCCACCGCATGCAACAGGTGCGTTTTACCGAGACCCGTGCCGCCATACAGGAACAGCGGGTTGTAAGCGCCACCGGGGTTATCGGCAACCTGGCGAGCCGCCGCGCGCGCCAGCTGGTTCGACTTACCTTCAACGAAGTTATCGAACGTGTGTTTCACGTTAACGTTAGAGCGGTAGGTAGGCTCAGCGGGGGCTGGAACGTTATCCCAGCCCTGACGAGCCGGTGCAACGCGAGGCGCTGGAGCGGGCGCCGCCTGTGCAGGGGCTGCCACATTGACAACTTCACGAACGGTTTGGGTGACCGGCTTTGTGCCCACTTCAAAACGCAGCTGTGGGGCATCTGACCCGCAGAAATCATTCAGCAGTCCATTGATGTTATTAAGGTATTTATCCCTTACCCAATCGAGCACGAAACGGTTTGGCGCATACAAAGCCAGCGTGTTATCGCTCAGTTCCGCCTGCAACGGGCGGATCCACATACTGAATTCTGTGGCTGGTAACTCATCCTGCAATCGGGCAAGACACTGCTGCCAAAGCGAAAGTGACACGGCGGACTCCACTCGAACAATAAAAGAAAACTATTGAATATTCATGATTGTTGGCGCACATCGACATGACCCCATCAGGGTGATGTGCGAACCGCTATCTGCGGTTATACACGCTATCGTTGATACAGCCTGAACGATGTTGTGTTTATGCCCGACCAGGATCGCTGGATCCCGATCGGGACCGCGGATCATAGCCTAAACTGAGCCAGAGATCTTCTGTTTCTCACAGATTCTTCCCGATTTATCCACAGGAAGATCCGGAATCGGGTAAGTGTAAACGATCCTGACGCGAGTGCCTCGCGATTTAGGCCGCATATTGGAAAATTTAATGAGCACAGACAATTTTTGGCTTAAATGATCTAACGAAGATCCGGGACGATCCTTGCGCTTTGTTGGCGAGCCCGTATAATCCTCGACCCGGCGCGTGATGCTCATCTTCCTGCGTCGTCCGTTGCTCATTTTCCACGCGAAATCGTGCGGAAATACGCGGGAAATAAGGAAAGAGAATTGACTCCGGAGTGTACAATTATTACAATCCGGCCTCTTTAATCACCCACGCTGAGGCGTTAGTCGTTCGAATCTCGTTCGGGTATACGCAAAAGTCAGTGAATTTATTCAAGTTTAGGTAGAAATCGCCATGAAACGCACTTTTCAACCGTCTGTACTGAAGCGCAACCGTTCTCACGGCTTCCGTGCTCGTATGGCTACTAAAAATGGTCGTCAGGTTCTGGCACGTCGTCGTGCTAAAGGCCGCGCTCGTCTGACCGTTTCCAAGTAATAAAGCTAACCCCTGAGTGGTTAAGCTCGCATTTCCCAGGGAGTTACGTTTGTTAACTCCCACTCATTTCACTTTCGTCTTCCAGCAGCCACAACGGGCTGGCACGCCGCAAATCACCATCCTCGGCCGCCAAAATTCGCTGGGGCATCCCCGCATCGGTCTCACAGTCGCCAAGAAAAACGTTAAGCGTGCGCATGAACGCAACCGGATTAAACGTCTGACGCGTGAAAGTTTCCGTTTACGTCAACACGAACTGCCTTCAATGGATTTCGTGGTGGTGGCGAAAAAAGGGGTTGCCGACCTCGATAACCGTGCTCTCTCGGAAGCGTTGGAAAAATTATGGCGCCGCCACTGTCGCCTGGCTCGCGGGTCCTGATAGCCCTCATTCGGGTCTATCAACGCCTGATTAGTCCGCTACTCGGGCCACACTGCCGTTTCACGCCAACATGCTCAAGCTACGGAATTGAGGCATTGCGCAGGTTTGGAGTGATAAAAGGCAGTTGGTTGACGGTGAAACGCGTATTAAAATGCCACCCTTTACACCCAGGTGGAGACGACCCCGTCCCTCCAGGACCTTTTGATACCAGAGAACACTAACGATGGATTCGCAACGCAATCTTCTTATCATCGCTTTGTTGTTCGTGTCTTTCATGATCTGGCAGGCATGGGAGCAGGATAAAAATCCTCAACCCCAGCAGCAGACCACGCAGACCACGACCACCGCAGCGGGTAGCGCCGCCGACCAGGGCGTACCGGCCAGTGGCCAGGGGAAACAGATTACGGTTAAGACCGATGTGCTTGAGCTGACTATCAACACCCGTGGTGGTGATGTTGAGCAGGCGCTGCTGTTGACCTACCCGAAAGAACTGAAGTCTACCGAACCGTTCCAGTTACTGGAAACCACGCCTGAATTTATCTACCAGGCGCAGAGCGGCCTGACCGGTCGTGATGGCCCGGATAATCCGGCTAACGGTGCGCGTCCACTGTATAACGTCGAGAATGACACGTTTGTACTGGCTGATGGTCAGAACGAACTGGTTATCCCGATGACCTACACCGACGCGGCAGGCAACACCTTCACCAAAACCTTCACCCTGAAACGCGGTGAGTATGCGGTGAACGTGGGCTACAGCGTACAGAACGCCGGTGCGAAACCGCTGGAAATCTCTACCTTTGGTCAGCTGAAGCAGTCCATCAATCTGCCGTCTCACCGTGATACCGGAAGCAGCAACTTTGCGCTGCATACCTTCCGTGGCGCGGCTTACTCCACGCCAGATACCAAGTACGAGAAATACAAATTCGACACCATTGCCGATAACGAAAACCTGAACGTCAGCTCTAAAGGCGGTTGGGTCGCAATGCTGCAACAGTATTTCGCGACGGCGTGGGTACCGAATAACGACGGTACGAACAACTTCTACACCGCGAACCTCGGCAACGGTATTGCAGCCATCGGCTACAAATCTCAGCCGGTTCTGGTGCAGCCGGGTCAAACCGGTAAACTGGCAAGCACCCTGTGGGTCGGCCCGGAAATCCAGGACAAAATGGCTGCCGTTGCGCCGCACCTGGATCTGACCGTGGATTACGGTTGGTTGTGGTTCATCTCTCAGCCGCTGTTTAAGCTGCTGAAGTTCATCCACAGCTTCCTGGGTAACTGGGGCTTCTCCATCATCGTTATCACCTTTATCGTTCGTGGCATCATGTACCCGCTGACTAAAGCGCAGTACACCTCCATGGCGAAGATGCGTATGCTACAGCCGAAGATTCAGGCTATGCGTGAGCGTCTGGGCGATGACAAACAGCGTCAGAGCCAGGAGATGATGGCCCTGTATAAAGCAGAGAAAGTGAACCCACTGGGTGGTTGCTTCCCGCTGCTGATTCAGATGCCAATCTTCCTTGCGCTGTACTACATGCTGATGGGTTCCGTTGAGCTGCGCCACGCGCCGTTCGCCCTGTGGATCCATGACCTGTCCGCACAGGACCCGTACTACATCCTGCCGATCCTGATGGGCGTGACGATGTTCTTCATTCAGAAGATGTCTCCGACCACCGTGACCGACCCGATGCAGCAGAAGATCATGACCTTTATGCCGGTCATCTTCACCGTGTTCTTCCTGTGGTTCCCGTCAGGTCTGGTGCTGTACTATATCGTCAGCAACCTGGTGACCATCATCCAGCAGCAGCTGATTTACCGTGGTCTGGAAAAACGTGGCCTGCATAGCCGCGAAAAGAAAAAGTCCTGATTCGGTAACTTAACGCTAAAATAAGGGCGGTCGATTGACCGCCTTTTTTATTTGTATTGAACGAGAGCAACCATGAGCCATAACGACACTATCGTCGCCCAGGCAACCCCACCGGGACGCGGTGGTGTAGGCATTCTGCGTATCTCCGGCCTGAAGGCGCGTGAGGTGGCCGAAGCGGTGCTGGGTAAACTGCCAAAGCCGCGCTACGCTGATTATCTGCCGTTTAAGGATGCCGACGGCACACCGCTGGACCAGGGCATCGCGCTGTGGTTCCCCGGCCCAAACTCCTTTACCGGCGAAGATGTGCTGGAACTTCAGGGCCACGGCGGCCCGGTGATCCTCGACCTGCTGTTAAAACGTATTCTGACCCTGCCTGGCCTGCGCATTGCGAAGCCGGGTGAGTTCTCCGAGCGTGCTTTCCTCAACGATAAGCTCGACCTGGCGCAGGCCGAGGCGATTGCTGATCTGATCGACGCCAGCTCCGAACAGGCGGCCCGCTCCGCGCTGAACTCGTTGCAGGGCGCGTTTTCCGCACGCGTGAATCACCTTGTGGAAGCACTTACTCACCTGCGAATCTATGTCGAAGCGGCTATCGACTTCCCGGACGAGGAGATCGACTTCCTCTCAGACGGTAAAATTGAAGCTCAGCTCAACCAGGTGATGAACGATCTCGATGCCGTCCGCGCCGAAGCGCGCCAGGGCAGCCTGCTGCGTGAAGGCATGAAGGTGGTCATTGCCGGACGCCCCAACGCCGGGAAATCGAGCCTGCTGAACGCCCTGGCGGGCCGTGAAGCGGCGATCGTCACCGACATAGCCGGCACCACCCGCGACGTGCTGCGCGAGCATATCCACATCGACGGCATGCCGCTGCACATCATCGACACCGCTGGCCTGCGCGATGCGAGCGATGAAGTCGAGCGTATCGGTATCGAACGCGCCTGGCAGGAGATCGAGCAGGCCGACCGCGTGCTGTTTATGGTGGACGGCACCACAACCGACGCCGTTGACCCGGCTGAAATCTGGCCAGACTTTATCGCCCGTCTCCCGGCTAAACTGCCGATCACCGTGGTGCGCAACAAGGCCGACGTTACCGGCGAAACGCTGGGCATCAGCGATGTGAATGGTCACTCACTTATTCGCCTGTCGGCCCGTACCGGTGAAGGCGTGGAAGCCCTGCGAAGCCATCTCAAACAGAGCATGGGGTTCGACACCAGCATGGAGGGTGGCTTCCTGGCGCGTCGTCGTCACTTGCAGGCGCTGGAAGAGGCGGCTCGCCACCTTGAGCAGGGTAAAGCCCAGCTGATCGGCGCGTGGGCCGGTGAACTGCTGGCGGAAGAGCTGCGTCTGGCGCAACAGAATCTGAGCGAGATCACCGGGGAGTTTACGTCGGACGATCTGCTTGGACGGATTTTCTCGAGCTTCTGTATTGGTAAGTAATTCACGTTAATACAGGGTGATTTCCTCCAGGGAAATCACCATTGTCCAAATGGCAACTCGCCTAATCCCCTTTCACCCCCTATCCTGCATGCCTGCATCTATGGGGGGTTTATGGCGCGTTTTCTGTTTTGTAGTTTCGCATTAGTTCTGCTTTATCCGTCCGGCATTGATATGTATCTGGTGGGGCTACCGCATATTGCCCGCGATCTGGGTGCCAGCGAGGCGCAACTGCACATCGCGTTTTCGGCCTACCTCGCGGGAATGGCGTCGTCGATGGTATTTGCCGGGAAAATCGCGGATAAAGCAGGCCGCCAGCCCGTCGCGATTACGGGTGCAGTTATCTTTGCGCTGGCATCAGTACTCTGTTCAGTGGCTCAGGAAAGCACAATGTTCCTGTCAGGACGTTTTATCCAGGGCATTGGCGCAGGCGGCTGTTACGTGGTGGCCTTTGCCATTCTGCGCGATACCTTGAGCGCCCAGCGCCGCGCCAAGGTGCTGTCGATGCTTAACGGCATTACCTGCATCATCCCGGTGCTGGCACCGGTTGTAGGCTACCTGATTATGCTTAAATTTCCGTGGCAGAGTCTTTTCTGGACCATGGCAGCCATGGGCGCCATCGTCTTTATCCTGTCCGTGACGGTGCTGAAAGAGACCCATCCCGGTTCGCAACAGCCATATCACACCGCAACCCTCCATCCGGCTGAAAAGCTGGTGAATCGCTTTTTCCTGAGTCGGCTGGCAATCACCACGCTTAGCGTGGCGGTGATCCTCACCTATGTAAACGTTTCCCCGGTGTTGCTGATGGAGACGATGGGCTTCGATCGCGGTGAGTATTCGACGGTGATGGCGCTAACCGCGATGGTGAGCATGGCGGTTTCATTCTCAACACCCTTTGCGCTCAACATCTTCCGCCAGCGCACGCTGATGCTCACCTCACAGACGCTGTTTCTCGCCGCAGGCGTGATCCTGGCGACCGCCACCTCACACGCTGTAATGCTGGTGGGCATTACTCTGATCTGCGCCGGATTCTCCGTCGGCTTTGGTGTGGCGATGAGTCAGGCGCTTGGCCCCTTCTCGCTGCGGGCAGGCGTGGCCAGCTCGGTGCTGGGCATTGCGCAGGTCTGCGGTTCTTCGCTATGGATTTGGCTGGCGGCGGTGATCGGCCTTAACGCGCTGAATATGCTGATCGGGGTTCTGATTGGCTGTAGCATACTCTGCATTACCTTACTTATGGTCATCCAGCCCGCGGCGCACTATGAAGAAGCCCATCAGCAGTCTCGATCTTAATCTTTTACTTTGCCTGCAACTTTTGTTGCAGGAGCGCAGCGTCACCAAAGCCGCGAAGCGGATGAACGTGACGCCGTCCGCGGTGAGTAAATCGCTGGCGAAGCTGCGCGACTGGTTCGACGATCCGCTGTTTGTGAAAACGCCTTTAGGGCTACTGCCCACGCCGCTGACGGTGAGTCTGGAACAGGATTTGGCCGACTGGATGCAGATTGGCAACCAGATCCTCGATAAATTCCACCATAGCTCTCCAGGCGGGCTTAAGTTTGTGCTCGCCGCCGAAACACCGCTGATGCTGATCCGCTTTAATACCCTGCTGGAGCAGGTGAACGAGCGCTACCCACAGGCGACGGTGAAACTGCGGCAATGGGATTACGATTCGCTGGACGCCATTACGCGCGGAGAAGTGGATCTGGGCTTCACCGGGCGTGAAACGCACCCTCGCTCGCGCGAACTGCTAAAGCTGATGCCGTGGTTTATCGACTACGAAATCCTGTTCAGTGACCGTCCGTGCGTGTATTTGCGCGAGGATCATCCCGCGCTCCAGGAAGCGTGGGATCTGGAGACGTTTCTGCGCTACCCGCATATCAGCATCTTCTGGGAACGCAGTGACACCTGGGCGCTCGACGAGGTGCTAAGGGAGATGGGCCGGGAGCGTAACATCGCCATGAGTTTGCCCGGTTTTGAACAGTCGATGTTTATGGCGGCCCAGCCGGATCACAACTACATAGCCACTGCGCCGCACTACTGCCATCACTACAATCAACTCCACCAGCGTAATCTGGTCTGTCTGCCCATTCCCATCGATGAGGCGCAGGCAGAAAAGCTCACCGTACCCTTCACGCTGATCTGGCATAAACGGAACAGCCATAATCCGAAAATCCTCTGGCTGCGTGAGACGATTAAAGCGCTGTATACCGCACCAGATCAGGTTTTTGCCTAAGATAATGTAAAGTTCGGTGCTCAGGCTTCTCTTATTTCCATTTACTGATTAAAACAGAAGCTAAGTTAAGCGATAATCATGTAACCGTTTAACCGACTACGACCATTATCAAGGAGCGAAAAATGGCTACGCACTTTGCACGAGGAACATTAACGGAAGGGCATCTCGTATCGGCCAGACTTTCTTCAACCTGTCACAGTGAGGCGCTCAAACTACCTGAACACCGCAGGACGCGGTTTTTAGCTTCCAGAGCGCTCCTCGCAGAACTGCTTTTTATGCTCTACGGCACTAGCGAACTACCGGACATACTCACCCAGCCAGAAGGTCGCCCGGTTTTTGCGGACCCGGCACTCCCCCATTTTTCCATTGCGTACACCGGCAACATTGTTGGCGTCGCGCTGACGACTGAAGGTGATTGTGGCCTGGATATGGAGCTGCAACGCGTCACGCGTAGCTTCCATGGTGCTAACGCGCTCGATGAATACCCGCTCTCCAGCAATGAAAAGCTGTGGATACGTAACCAGAACGACCCTGTTGAAGCCAGAGCGCAGCTCATCACCCTTCGCCAGAGCATCCGCAAACTGAACGGCGCGGCGTCAGACGACGCCAGCCTGTTGCAGCTGCTCCCCGGCTCCGGACGCCTGCGCGCGACAAAAGCCTCGCTGGTAGAGGCGTTCAGCGACGCTGAGGACGTACTGATCTGGTCCGTTGCGGTGAGCCCCGCCATCGAACGGCTGAAAATCTGGGAATTTGACAGTATTCGCGGTTGGCGTAGTCTTCCGGATGTCCCTGAGCGCGCCAACGAGCCCGCCGCGCGCCTGATGCGATTAACCAGTTTACCGGCAGAAAAAGCATACACCCATAGCTGATCCGTCCAGGGTCATCATGATGAAACAGGAGTAATCATGTCTGATACGTTGAAAGTTGTTACGTTACTGGGAAGCCTGCGCAAAGGTTCTTTTAACGGGATGGTTGCCCGTACGCTGCCGCAGCTGGCGCCTGCGGGAATGGAGATCAGTGCCCTGCCGTCCATTGGCGACATCCCGCTTTATGATGCTGACGTTCAGCAGGAAGAAGGGTTCCCGCAAAGCGTGGAAGCGATAGCCGAGCAGATCCGTCAGGCTGACGGCGTGGTGATTGTGACGCCTGAGTATAACTACTCGGTGCCGGGTGGTCTGAAGAACGCCATTGACTGGCTGTCCCGTTTACCGGAGCAGCCGCTGTCTGGTAAACCTGTGCTGATCCAGACCAGCTCAATGGGTGCCATTGGCGGCGCGCGCTGCCAGTATCACCTGCGTCAGATCCTGGTGTTCCTGGATGCGATGGTGATGAACAAGCCGGAATTTATGGGCGGCGTGATTCAGAACAAGGTCGACCCGCAGACGGGTGAAGTGGTGGATCAGAGTACGCGTGACCATCTCTCTGGCCAGCTGACCGCGTTTGGGGATTATATTAAGCGGGTGAAGGCGTAAGCCTTCACCCTACCCCTCTCCCACAGGGAGAGGGAACTTTGCCCGTAGGTCAGGTAAGCGAAGCGCCACCTGACACCACCAGCATCTTAGTGTGAATCAATAAACACAATCTTCAACACAAACAGCAGCGCAACAATAATCACGCACGGGCTGAGTTCGCGGAAGCGGCCGGTACCGATCTTCATCACGCAGTAAGAGATAAAGCCCAGCGCGATACCTTCGGTGATCGAGAAGCTGAACGGCATCATCACCGCGGTAATAAACGCCGGAACGGCTTCCGTCAAATCTTCCCACTTCACGCGCGCCAGGCTTGAGGTCATCAGCACGCCGACGTAAATCAGCGCGCCAGCTGCCGCGTATGGTGGCACCATCCCCGCCAGCGGAGAGAGGAAGATCACTAGCAGGAACAGCAGACCCACAACTACCGCCGTCAGGCCAGTACGACCGCCCACGGACACACCGGAAGAGGATTCAATGTAAGCGGTAACAGACGAGGTGCCGATGAAAGAGCCAGCGACGGACGAGATGCTATCCACATACAGCGCCTGCTTCATGCGCGGGAATTTGCCTTTTTCATCCGCCAGACCCGCTTTGTCGGTCACGCCAATCAGCGTACCGGAGGAGTCAAACAGGTTGACCAGCATGAAGGAGAAAATCACCCCGGCCAGACCCAGGTTCAGCGAGCCCGCCAGATCAACGTGGCCAATCACGGTAGAGACGCTTGGTGGCGCAGAGACGATACCGTTGTAATGTACGTCACCCAGCATCCAGCCCAGCAGCGTGGTCACAATGATAGAGACCAGCACCGCAGCATGGATGTTGCGCGACGCCAGGATCGCGATGATAAAGAAGCCCAGCACGCCCAGCAGCACGCTGTGAGAGGTCAGGTTACCAATGCTCACCAGCGTTTCCGGGTTCGCCACGATAACGCCAGCGTTTTTCAGCCCCATCATGCCGATAAACAGACCGATACCGCTGGTGATACCCACGCGCAGGCTCACGGGAATGTTCGCAATCATCCAGTAGCGCACGCGGAAGATGGTCAGCAGCAGCAGGCCGACCGCGCCCCAGAAAATAGCGCCCATCCCGACCTGCCACGGCAGGCCCATCGCCTGAACCACCACGAACGCAAAGAACGCATTCAGGCCCATTGCCGGGGCCAGCGCCACGGGCAGATTAGCGAAAACGCCCATCAGGATGCTGCCAAGCGCCGCGATCAGACAGGTGGTCACGAAGACGGCGCTGGTGTCCATGCCAGCCACGCCCAGAATTTGCGGGTTAACGAAAACGATATAGACCATCGTCAGGAAGGTAGTAAAACCGGCGATCACTTCGGTGCGTGCCGTTGTGCCGTGCTCGCGCAGTTTGAACACGCGCTCAAGCAGCCCCTGACCAGACGTCTGGGTAGTGTGTTGTTGACTCATCATCAATTTCCGAACAAGGAGGGAAAATTCGTCGCTATCCTATACCAAAATGCGACAATAGTGGCGGTTACGGGATACTTTTTTCATTGATTTTGCTTATACGGCAACGATTGCGTCCCGGTGAACTGCCGTACGAAAACGTTAAACTTGTTAAAAGGGAAAGGCATGTCCGGAATTGAAGCGGTATTTTTCGACTGTGACGGTACGCTGGTCGACAGTGAGGTCATTTGTTCCCGCGCGTATGTCGCCATGTTCCAGGAATTTGGTATTACGCTCGATCTCGAAGAGGTGTTTAAACGCTTTAAGGGCGTGAAGCTGTACGAGATCATCGACATCATTAACGAAGAGCACGGGGTGGATCTGGCGAAAGCGGATCTGGAACCGGTGTACCGCGCCGAGGTCGCACGCCTCTTCGACGCCGAGCTGGAAGTTATCGCTGGCGCTAACACGCTGCTGGATGCGATGACGGTGCCGATCTGCGTGGTCTCTAACGGCCCGGTCAGCAAAATGCAGCACTCGCTCGGCAAGCTGAATATGTTGCACCACTTCCCGGAAAAACTGTTCAGTGGCTACGATATCCAGCGCTGGAAGCCGGATCCGGCATTGATGTTCCACGCGGCGAAGGCGATGAACGTCAACGTGGAGAACTGCATCCTGGTGGATGACTCGTCTGCGGGCGCGCAGTCAGGGATTGATGCGGGGATGGAGGTGTTTTACTTCTGCGCCGATCCGCACAACAAGCCGATCGATCATCCAAAAGTGACGACCTTTACCGATCTGGCGCAACTGCCAGCGTTGTGGAAGGCGCGCGGGTGGGATATTACTCGCTGAGTTTTCCCCTCACCCCGGCCCTCTCCCACAGGGAGAGGGAGAAAACCGAATGGTCCCCTCTCCCTGTGGGAGAGGGTTAGGGTGAGGGTAAAAATCACTCTTTCGGATCTTTACCCGCCAGCAGCTTGTCCAGCTCGTCGCCGCCCACGTGTCGGAAATCCTGCCCCTTCACGAAGTAGAAGATGTATTCGCAAATGTTCTGGCAGCGGTCGCCAATACGCTCGATTGAGCGCGCACAGAACAGCGCGGTGAGTACGCTTGGAATGGTACGGGAATCTTCCATCATGTAGGTCATCAGCTGACGCACTATGCCTTCGTATTCCTGGTCAACTTTCTTGTCTTCACGGTAGATACGGACCGCTTCGTCCAGATCCATGCGCGCGAAAGCGTCCAGCACGTCGTGCAGCATCTGCACGGTGTGGCGACCGAGAGACTCCAGACTCACCAGCAGCGGCTGGTGCTGCTGGGAGAATTTCTCCAGCGCGGTGCGGCAGATTTTATCCGCCACGTCACCAATACGCTCCAGCTCGGCGATAGTTTTGATGATCGCCATCACCAGACGCAGGTCGCTCGCCGTCGGCTGACGCTTCGCAATGATGCGCACGCAGGCTTCGTCGATGGCGACTTCCATCATATTGACGTTGTGGTCGCCTTCAATAACGCGCTTCGCCAGCTCGCTGTCCTGGTTGTGCATCGCCGTGATCGCATCAGAAAGCTGCTGCTCGACCATGCCGCCCATGGTCATCACCTGGGTGCGAATGCTTTCCAGCTCTGCGTTAAACTGGCCGGAAATGTGTTTATTAAGATTGAGGTTGTCCATGGTTTCTCCACATGCACTAAGGCAAATCAACCGTAGCGGCCAGTAATATAATCTTCGGTTTGTTTCTTCGCCGGACGGGTGAACAGCGCATCCGTATCGCTGAACTCAATCAACTCGCCCAGGTACATAAACGCCGTGTGGTCAGAACAACGTGCAGCCTGCTGCATGTTGTGGGTCACGATCACCACGGTGTAATCCTGCTTCAGCTCGGTGATCAGCTCTTCGATACGCCCGGTTGAGATCGGGTCCAGGGCTGAGCACGGCTCATCCAGCAGCAAGACTTCCGGGCGAATGGCGATACCGCGCGCAATGCACAGACGCTGCTGCTGACCACCGGAGAGAGAGTACCCACTCTGGTGAAGTTTATCTTTGGTTTCGTTCCATAATGCGGCCTTGGTCAATGCCCACTGCACGCGCTCGTCCATATCCGCACGGGAGAGCTTCTCAAACAGACGCACACCAAAGGCGATGTTGTCATAGATCGACATCGGGAACGGCGTGGGTTTCTGGAATACCATCCCCACTTTCGCACGCAGCAGGGCGATATCCTGGGTATTGGTCAGGATGTTGTCACCGTCCAGCAGAATTTCACCTTCTGCGCGCTGCTCCGGATAGAGCGAATACATTTTGTTAAAGGTGCGCAGCAGCGTGGATTTACCACAGCCGGACGGACCGATGAATGCCGTTACCTGGTTCTTCGCGATATCCAGATTGATATTCTTCAGGGCATGGAATTTGCCGTAGTAGAAGTTCAAATCACGAACCTGAATCTTACCCGGGGCAGTATCAACCATACTCATTGACTCATTTCCTCATTCGGCGCCGCGAGCTGCCGCGCCGTAAAAATTTAACCGTGTTTCTTCTTCGCGAAAATGACGCGCGCCAGAATGTTCAGCAACAGTACGCAAAGGGTGATGATCAGCACCCCGGCCCAGGCCAGCTGCTGCCATTCCGCGAATGGGCTCATCGCAAATTTAAAGATCGTCACCGGCAGGTTGGCGATCGGCTGCATCATGTCCGTGCTCCAGAACTGGTTGGAGAGGGCGGTAAACAGCAGCGGTGCGGTTTCACCGGCGATACGGGCGATAGCCAGCAGGATACCGGTCATGATCCCCGAGACGGACGCTTTCAGGGTGATCGCCGAAATCATTTTCCATTTCGGCGTGCCCAGCGCGTAAGCCGCTTCACGCAGGCTGTCCGGCACCAGTTTCAGCATGTTTTCAGTAGTACGAATAACGATAGGCACCTGCAACAGCGCCAGCGCAATCACACCCGCCCAGCCGGAGAAGTGTTCCATTTGCGCCACCACGATGGTGTAAACAAACAGACCCACGACAATCGACGGGGCAGAAAGCAGAATGTCGTTAATAAAGCGGATGACTTCAGCGATCCAGGACTTGCGCCCATACTCCGCCAGATAGATACCCGCCATGATGCCCAACGGTGTACCGAAAACGGTCGCCCACAGGATCAGCAGGCCGCTACCCGCCAGGGCGTTTGCCAGACCACCGCCCGCCGTGTTCGGCGGCGGCGTCATTTCCGTGAACAGCGCCAGGGACATTCCATCGATGCCGCGGGTGATGGTTGACATCAGGATCCAGATCAGCCAGAACAGGCCGAACGCCATCGTGGCCATGGAAAGCGTCAGCGCAATGCGGTTTTTAATCCGGCGCTTTGACTGCATTTTGCGACGGGATTCCGCAAGCTGAGCGGTATTTTGCATATCGAGAGTTGCCATTAGCGTGCCCCCTCGTTTTTAGCCAGACGCATAATCATCAGCTTGGAGATAGCCAGCACAATAAAGGTGATAACAAACAGGATCAGGCCCAGTTCCATCAGCGCCGCGACGTGCAGCCCGGATTCCGCTTCGGCAAATTCGTTCGCCAGCGCAGAAGTAATACTGTTCCCCGGCATATAGAGCGAAGCGCTATCGAGCTGGTAGGTGTTGCCGATGATAAAGGTGACCGCCATGGTTTCACCGAGCGCGCGACCTAAGCCCAGCATAATGCCGCCAATCACCCCATTTTTGGTGAACGGAAGGACGATGCGCCAGATAACTTCCCAGGTGGTGCAGCCGATGCCGTAGGCGGACTCTTTCATCATCACCGGGGTTTGTTCGAAGACATCGCGCATGACCGCCGCAATGTACGGAATAATCATGATGGCGAGGATCACACCCGCCGCCAGAATGCCGATACCGAATGCCGGGCCGGAGAACAGCGCCCCCACAAACGGAACGGCAGAAAGCACGTTACCGACCGGCTCCTGGAAGTACGTTGCAAACAGCGGAGCAAAAATAAACAGGCCCCACATGCCGTAAACGATACTTGGGATGGCCGCCAGCAGTTCAATGGCGATACCCAGCGGACGCCGCAGCCAGCCTGGCGCCAGTTCCGTCAGGAACAAGGCAATACCGAAGCTCACCGGAACCGCAATTAGCAGGGCGATAAAAGAGGTCACCAGCGTGCCGTAAATCGGCACCAGCGCACCGTAAATATCGTTCGGCGCATCCCACTCTTTGGTCCACAGGAAGGCGAAACCAAATTTTTGAATGCTCGGCCAGGAGGAGAAAATCAGGGACACGATAATGCCGCCCAGCAGCAATAGCACAATCAGCGCAGCCAGTTTCACCAGCGCGCTGAAAATCATGTCACCTTTTTTACCCGGAGGGTTAAATGCAGGCTTGGTTGCAGCCATAAATTACTCTTCTTTATGAGACGTCTTACGAATATGCCCGGTGGCGCTGACGCTTACCGGGCCTACAGAGTAAACCGTAGGGCGGGATCGCTGCGCGCCACCCGCCATCTTCGTTAAAAATATCCTGTTAGTACAGCGCTTTACCGCTGCTGTCTTTCACGTTGGTTTTCCATGCAGCACGAATCTGCTCAACCACGCTGTCTGGCAGGCTGGCGTAATCCAGGTCATTAGCCTGTTTGCCGCCGTTTTTGTATGCCCAGTCGAAGAACTTCAGCACTTCTGCGCCCTGCTCTGGTTTCTTCTGCTCTTTGTGAACCAGAATGAAGGTGGTAGAGGTGATTGGCCACGCGTCTTCACCTTTCTGGTTAGTCAGGTCCTGAGCGAAGGATTTGCTCCAGTCAGCGCCTTTGGCGGCGTTGGCGAAGTTCTCTTCGGTCGGGCTAACCGGTTTGCCGTCGGCAGAAACCAGTTTGGTGTAGGCCAGATTGTTCTGCTTAGCGTAGGCGTACTCTACGTAGCCGATAGAGCCAGGCAGACGCTGTACGAAGGCTGCGATACCGTCGTTGCCTTTACCGCCCAGACCGGTTGGCCAGTTAACGGTAGAGCCGGAACCGACTTTAGATTTCCACTCTTCGTTCACTTTCGCCAGATAGCTGGTGAACACGAAAGAGGTGCCAGAGCCGTCAGCACGACGAACCACCGCGATATTCTGCGAAGGCAGCTTAACGCCCGGGTTCAGCTTAGTGATGGCTTCGTCATCCCATTTTTTGATTTTGCCCAGGTAGATGTCACCCAGGGTTTTGCCGTCCAGCACCAGCTCGCCTGATTTCAGGCCAGGGATGTTAACAGCCAGCACAACGCCGCCAATCACGGTCGGGAACTGGAACAGGCCTTCCTGATTCAGTTTCTCATCAGACAGCGGAGCGTCGGATGCGCCGAAATCAACGGTATTCGCGGTAATTTGTTTTACGCCACCGGAGGAGCCGATACCCTGATAGTTGACCTTGTTACCGGTCTCTTTCTGGTAGGTATCCGCCCATTTGGCATACACCGGCGCAGGGAAGGTTGCACCAGCGCCAGTCAGGCTTGCTGCTGCGAAGGCAGAGAAAGCGCTCATCGATAAGGTCGCGGCGACAACAGTTGCGACAGTGGTACGCATAACTTTCATAATGTCTCCTGCAAGGATTTCGTAAATCATTGTTTAAGTGGCTACGATGAGCAAAATAGGACAAACAGGTGACAGATAAATGTACGAAATATGACAGTTTTATGACAATGAGAGAGTGTAAAATAAGCCACTGATATTAATGATTATTTGTTCAGGGGAGCATCATAGAGTTGTCATATAGAAAGGGATAAGCCTGGTGCAAAAGAGGAAAAATGACAACGGCTGTCATAAACAGCCGTTGGGTGATTAATGTTCAATTTCCAGCGTGACCGTTGCGTACGCTTCAAACGTTCCAGGTTTTGGCTGCGCCCCCGTTGCGCTTGCAGGCGCAGCGGAAAAGGTAAGCGAATTGTTTTCGGCGCCGTTATTGTTTTCTCCCCTATCCATGTCCATCCTGCCGCCGTTGACGCTGACCTGACGATCCCACTTGTCGTATACCACAATGCCTACATCATCATTGCCGTTGACTTTCATCATCGTGGCATCGGCGTCGACAGGGTCTCCATGGAAAGTGGAGTAGACAATATTCTCATCCAGCATGCCTGTGCACTGTACCTGAATCGTCTTTTTTACCTTGTGACTCGTCACGGCGGTGCCTTTGGTAGCGGAAAATTCCGGGGCCGGGATTTTGCCAAAATCTATCTCAAGCGTCTGCCCGGGCGCTATCTCGCAGTTTTGCGGCACGACGATATCGCCAGCGATTTTGATCTCTGCCATTTTTTCGGTGCTGGAGGTCGAGGAGGCCGCATCCAGCCCGCCATAAAGATCGGCGACTATCGTACCTGGCACACTCACCCGGCCAATAAACGGCTTGTTAATTAAGAATGATATTTTTATTTTTGAACCGGTATTGAGTGTTGGTTCGCTCCCTTCCTCACCAGGCGCATAACAATAGGAGCTATGAGACATTACGTTTGGTTCTGCGCTGAAAGGTACCGGTATATAATCTCTGCCGAGCACAAGTATCGACGTGGCGATGCTGAGGTTGTTATTAAGGGTAAAATAGGTATACCCGTTCTTTACCACATCTTCACTTAACGACGATCGTGCGGTGTAGTAGATTTGGCGAAAGCCCGTAGAGTAATGCGTAAGACAGTTGCATTGCGCTTTGTAACTCGCAGATGAACTGAGCGTTTCCAGATCCCTGATCTCTGTACCTGCTTTATTTTTATCCGCCGGGATCGACTGCCCGTTCAGATTAAGGTTATAGATATAAGCGCCACCTTCGGAGTGACAAATCCCGTCGCCCGTGGTGTACGCTTTGCATACTGGCGTCATAAATATTATCAACGCGCTTAAAAACAGAGGTGTCCTGAATTTCATCTTATTTCCCTATTGGCATACTGCCGATATTTGTATCAGTTCGACGCCTTCTGGCGGGGTAAAGTGGTAGTTAACCGGGCAGGTCATCGTGTTATCTGCGCTCCACTTCAGGACAAACGCCCCCTCTTCCGGCATGCCGGACAGATAAAGCTCGCCATTTTCGCCCACAATGCCGGTTACGCTGCCGTGGGGTAAATCAGCCGAGGCCATGGCGCCAAACGGCACCGGTTTGCCACTCTTCTGCCGCACATTGAACAGGACGCGATAGCCCACGTGAGTGACAAACTCCGCCCGTACCACCGCGCCGCGCGTCGGGATAACGCTGAGGATACTGTTGTCGATTTCGACGTTGGCCTTCGCAAAGTAATCGCTGTCGATCTCCACTCTGTTTTCATCGTAGGCGTTGAGCTGCGTCTGTACCGTATAGCCGCGCCAGTCCGTCGCCTTACCCGTACCATTCTCCAGCGCCAGGCCGGAAGCTCCCGGGGCTTTAACCAGCGCGACGGTTTCCCCCAGTTCCTGAGAGAAAGTTATGCCATCGCTGTGGGCCAGAATCCCGCCCTTCATTCCATAGTTGAGGCGCTGGTTGTCCTGGGTATAGTCGTAACTGGCGTTTACCGAACCATAGGTGCCGTCATAGCCCACCCCTGCGCTGTTGTTGTAATCTTCGTTATCCGCATCGTAAGACTGCTGAACGTTCCAGGAGAGGTTGTGCGCATCCAGCGCGTTACCGCTCAGCCCCACCTGGTGCATCCCTTTTCCGTGGTTGTTTTGGGTGTACCCATAGTTGACGTAGCTGTCATGCAGCCAGCCTGACAACGGTATGGAGAGGGAGAGCATAAAAATCTGTTCGCTGCCCTGACTGTCGCTGACGTCAGTGTCGGTGCTATTTTGGGCCGAGGTGAGTGAATCGGTGTAGTTCCAGGAGACGTTCCAGGAAATAGCGCGCCAGCTATTGCTGTAGCCCAGCTGCACCAGCCGCTCGACTTCATCCATCTTCCAGTACTGCTGGCGGCTAAGGGTAAGATAAATATTTCCCATCCCGTCGCCAAAGGTCTGCGTCCATGTTCCCTCCAGACGGCTACGGCGGTTACCTGTCGTCCAGAAGTCGCTCTCGTTATTCTGCCGGGACGCCCATTCGTTCAGGGTGTAGTAGCCCTCTGTGGAGTAGCGGTAGCCCACCAGCCGAAACGTTGTGTTCGTTTCATCAAAACGTTTGGAATAGAGAAAACGGTAAGATTGCCCGCTTTCGTCATCGTCCTCAAACCGCGAGCGGGCATGCGTTACGTCCAGCGAAAGGGCGCCCAGCGAACCCATATCTTTCCCCACGCCAAGCGCGGCGGAGGTGTAATCGCTGGTTCCCTGCACGCCCCCGTAGAGGGTAATACCCGCAGGAAAACCGTGTAACACCTGCGCCTGAAAAACGGTCGGCTGAAAATCGTTTTGATCGCGCAGTTCACCCGCGCTGATATCGACATCGGTTTGGTCTTCACGCTTCAGGATCGCCAGTGAGGCGTAAGGCTGGGTAAAATGTTGCTCGCTGCCATCCTCTTCTTTGATGGTAACATCCAGATCGCCACCCGAATTGGTGGTGTTTAAATCCTTGAGCGCAAACGCTCCCTGCGGTACGGCAGACTGGTAAATGATGTAACCGTTTTGCCGCACAATCACGGTCGCATTGCTTTTCGCCACGCCGCGAACCACTGGCGCAAACCCCGTCAGGCTCGAAGGCAGCATGTCATCATCCGTGTAGAGACGCATCCCTCGCAGTTGCGTGCTGTCAAACACGTCGCTTGCGGTCCATGTATCCCCCAGCATAATTTGGCTGCGTAACGCGGCGATATCGCGCTGTAAATAGGTATTGATCGAATGATACGAAGACTCGCCATCGGTCACGTTTAGCGTACTGTAGTTACGTAAACGCCATGCCCCCAGGTTGGCACCGTTGCGCAGGTTCAGATAATAAAAATCGTTGTTATCATCCTCGTTCGAATGCACCGTGCTGGAGCCGGAAAAATCGTAGTTCACCATCAGCGCATTGATGCCCTCATCCCAGCGTGAGGGATTGATATAGCCGCGCGCCGATACATCAATATAGATTTGCGGCAACGTGACGTTAAGCTGGAGTTTATCCGTATCAAACGTCCAGGTTGAGCCAGGAACGAGCGGCGCGGGGTCCAGACAGGCTTTGTCATCTATGTCGTTAAGGGCCTTGATAGCCGCCACTTTGACCCCAAGCTCAGCGAGCACGGTTTTGATGTCTGAGAAGCAAGGATGCAGGTTGCTGGTGGCAGTATCTTCGACAAAGGTCACCTCCCGGCGGTCAACATATTCGCCGTTTACATAGATGCTTACCTTATAGTTCCCGGCAGGCAGACTGTTCGCGCGATTAAACTGGTGGATATCCACGTCCACCGGATGATCGATTTCAAGCAGCGCAGGGTTAAACATATCCCTCGCGGCCACCTCGCCGGATAAACCAAGCACCATCCCGGAAGCAAGCGCGATGAAAATACGGTAACACTCCATAAATAAACCATCCTTTGCTTAAAGCGCTGCTTTTAAATCCTGACTAATCGCACCGAAATCATTCACATACCGCCAAACCAGCGCATGGCCATTCACGCCTTCCGGTAAGGGTAAACGCAGGGTTTCAAAGGGATGGACGATATTGAGCGGCACATCTTTGCCGTCCACTGTCACATTCATAACGTTGATATTTAGCGGCGTGGGATTTTCAACTACCAGCTGCCGATTTTCTCTGTGCCACTTCACCTGCGTGGCGGCGCGCTCCGGGGTAATGTTCAACGAGGCCGGACGCCAGATCAGCTTGATACGTGTCTTAATGGCGATTTCCATCGCGTTCGGCTTATTGCTCGCCGGGGGAATATTTTTGATGTTCAGCCAGAACACCGACTCCCGATCCTGCGGTAAATTGCCCTCGGTTTTCATAATGCGCAGAATTTTTTCCTGCCCAGCCTCCAGACGAGATACCGGTGGAATGACGGTAAACGGTGGTTTTTTCGCGGTTCCTGTATTACTGAAGGGGTCAACCCATGTTTGAATAAGATAAGGGATAGCCGCTTCGTTATTTTTGACAGTAATGGTTGCGTCGGATTTATCACTCGAATAAACCACTCGTGTGCCACCGATAACCACACCTGCCGATGCCATTGTAGAAATACCCGTAAGACAACACGCTAATAATACATTCACTATACGCCCTGGCATAATCCAATGTCCTTATATATAAAGGAGCCTGTAAATAAGTTCTTAACAGGCTCCGAATCCATAACCGCTGATTATTTCAGGTATTCAATAGTAAACTGAGAGTCAGCATTCGCAGTACCCGGCGTCACTGTTGCCAGAGTCTGGACGAATTTCGCCTTGAATCCCATATCCGCTTTACCATCTGCAATGGCAACGTATTTAGAATTGTTATACAAAGGGATCGCGGTATCATCGCTCAGGTTGAACAGTTTTATCGCCACGCCCGTCGCCGCAATGGCGTCGCCGCTGCCAGTGAACTCACCGTCCGTACCGTCTTCGTTCACCGGCGTACCGATTGAAAGATAACCTTTACCGATGGTATCTTTATCTTCCGTCCCGTCAAAGCGTACCGCCGCCTGAGTATAGGTTGCCGGGCAGCCTTCCAGACGGATGTGGAAATCTTTAACAGACGCGGTGGAATCAATACCCGCGAAGGTTTTTACCGATACACGACCAATATTAACAGTCTGATTACTGGTATCAGTCGTGACTGTACAAGTAGAATCAATTACCTCGCCACGGAAATGAACAGTACCGTCAGCCGCTAATGTCGCACCTGAAAACAGGACGGAAGATAAAACCAGTGAAGTGGCTATAACGTTTAATTTCATGAAACTCTCCATAATTTACATTATTTGTATGCGTCTCATTTATACATTCAAATAAAACACACCATCCTTTAACGCGTGGCGATAGTACAGTTCATTCCTGCTCTATGACAAATATGTTTTCCCACATGAAATATCTTTAAAATGGAACAATAAAAATTAAAAATAAAAAAACCCTTAAAAATAAGAACAAAACATAATTAAAAAATGCTATTGATATCTCTTCTCTATTTTTTTAAGAATTTATCAATATCTTTTCTTTGTCATAGCTAAATCAGATTCTTTTTTAAGCAGACATAGGTGAAATGAGCAGATAGAGCAAAAATGTAAGAAAAAATGAAAAAAGAAACAGGTTGCGATAAAAAGAAATAATCGCTGAGGGGAGGGCTATGAGGCTGCCAGAATACTGGCAGCCTCGGGTAGGCTGGAGATTATTCTACGGTGACGGACTTCGCCAGGTTACGTGGCTGGTCTACGTCGGTGCCTTTGATCAGCGCGACGTGATAAGCCAGCAGTTGCAGCGGTACGGTGTAGAAGATCGGCGCAATCACCTCTTCCACATGCGGCATCTCGATGATGTGCATGTTGTCGCTGCTGGCGAAACCGGCATCTTTATCCGCAAAGACGTACAGAACACCACCACGGGCGCGCACTTCTTCGATGTTAGATTTCAGTTTTTCCAGCAGTTCGTTGTTAGGTGCCACCACGATAACTGGCATATCCGCATCGATCAGCGCCAGCGGGCCATGCTTCAGCTCGCCTGCCGCATAGGCTTCAGCGTGAATATAAGAGATCTCTTTGAGCTTCAGTGCGCCTTCCAGCGCAATCGGATACTGATCGCCACGCCCCAGGAACAGGGAGTGATGTTTGTCAGAGAAATCTTCAGCCAGCGCCTCAATGCGTTTGTCCTGAGACAGCATCTGCTCAATACGGCTCGGCAGCGCCTGAAGGCCATGCACGATGTCGTGTTCAACGGAAGCATCCTGGCCTTTCAGACGCGCCAGTTTCGCCACCAGCATCAGCAGAACGGTCAGCTGAGTAGTAAACGCTTTGGTGGAAGCCACGCCGATTTCGGTACCCGCTTTGGTCATCAGCGCCAGATCGGATTCACGTACCAGGGACGATCCCGGCACGTTACAAATGGCCAGCGAGCCGAGGTAACCCAGTTCTTTAGACAGACGCAGCGCCGCCAGGGTATCGGCCGTTTCGCCAGACTGAGAAAGGGTGATCATCAGGCTGTTACGACGCACCGCAGATTTGCGATAGCGGAACTCAGAGGCGATTTCCACATCACACGGCACACCCGCCAGGGATTCAAACCAGTAGCGCGAGACCATACCGGAGTTGTAAGAGGTACCGCAGGCCACGATCTGAATGTGCTCGACTTTGCTCAGCAGTTCGTTGGCATTGGCGCCCAACTCGCTCAGATCCACTTCACCATGGCTGATGCGACCAGTCAGGGTGTTTTTAATGGCGTTTGGCTGTTCGTAGATCTCTTTCTGCATGTAGTGACGGTAAGCACCTTTGTCGCCCGCGTCGTATTGCAGGTTTGATTCGATCTCCTGACGCTTAACCTGCTCGCCTTTTGTGTCGAATACGGTCACGCTGCGACGTGTCACCTCGGCAATGTCTCCCTCTTCCAGGAAGATAAAGCGACGGGTAACCGGCAGCAGCGCCAGCTGGTCGGAAGCGATAAAGTTTTCACCCATGCCCAGACCAATCACCATCGGACTACCGGAACGCGCGGCCAGCAGCGTGGACGGGTCGCGGGAATCCATGATCACCGTACCGTAAGCACCACGTAGCTGAGGGATAGCGCGCAGCACCGCATCACGCAGTGTACCGCCCTTTGCCAGCTCCCAGTGCACCAGGTGAGCAATCACTTCGGTGTCGGTTTCAGAGACGAAGGTATAGCCGCGCGCTTTCAGTTCTTCACGCAGCGGTTCGTGGTTTTCGATAATGCCGTTATGCACGACCACGATGTGTTCAGACACATGCGGGTGTGCGTTGCCTTCAGATGGCTCACCGTGGGTCGCCCAGCGGGTATGCGCAATACCGGTGCCACCGTGCAGCGGATGTTCTTCCGCAGCCTGGGCCAGCATCTGCACTTTACCGAGACGGCGCAGACGGGTCATATGACCTTCTGCATCAACGACAGCCAGCCCGGCTGAGTCGTAACCACGGTATTCCAGACGACGTAAACCTTCGAGAAGGATTTCAGCAATATCACGCTGCGCAACTGCGCCAACAATTCCACACATAGTTATATTTCCTGATTATGGCGTTATGCCATGCGTTGTCGCTGACCTGTATTTGCCCTTTCCGGGCGCCCCGAGCCTTGTAGAGAGTGGGGTTATTTTTATGGGTACTGCTTGTGGGGGGAGGATTATGTTATCCCCTCACCCCGGCCCTCTCCCCAAAGGGGCGAGGGAGAAAAACACCGCACCGAACAATCCCCTCTCCCCTGTGGGGAGAGGGTTAGGGTGAGGGGTATAAATCCGTTACTTCTGCTTCACCGGGCGTTTCCAGCCCTGCTTGCTGACCTGCGGAACGCGGCTTAACACCAGCTCGTTCTCGGCCACATCGCGCGTAACGGTTGTCCCGGCGGCAATGGTCACGCCTTTGCCCACGGTAACAGGCGCCACCAGCTGGGTATCGGAGCCTACAAACACGTCATCACCAATGATGGTTTTAAACTTATTGGCGCCGTCATAGTTACAGGTAATCGTCCCTGCACCAATGTTTACGTTGTCGCCAATTTCCGCATCGCCCAGATAGGTCAGATGACCCGCTTTAGAGCCCTTACCCAGACGCGCTTTTTTCATTTCCACGAAGTTACCTACGTGAGCACCTTCCAGCAGCTCAGCGCCCGGGCGCAGACGCGCAAATGGGCCAATCGTACAGGCCGCCTCAAGATGGGCATCTTCCACCACGCTGTACGGGCTGATTTCGCAGTCGTCACCGATCGCGCTGTTTTTAATCACACAGCCGGTGCCGATTTTGACGCGGTTGCCCAGCGTGACGTTACCTTCCAGGATAACGTTAGTATCTATTTCAACGTCGCGCCCGTGGGTCAGCGTGCCACGCAGATCGAAACGCGCCGGATCGCGCAGCATAACGCCCGCGAGCAACAGCTTTTCTGCCTGCTCGGACTGGTAAATACGCTCAAGACGGGAAAGCTGGAGACGGTTGTTTACCCCGTCCGTTTCGCTGATACGCGCCGGATGAACGGCAGCAATCTCACGCCCTTCCTGGTAAGCCATCGCAATGATGTCGGTGATGTAGTATTCACCCTGCGCGTTGTTATTGTTGAGTCTGGACAGCCAGCGCTTCATATCCGCACCGTTCGCAATCAGGATGCCGGTGTTGATCTCCTGAATCTGGCGCTGTTCGTCAGTGGCATCTTTATGCTCAACAATCCCCGTCACGTTGCCGTTTTCACGCGTAATGCGGCCATAGCCGGTTGGATCGTCCAGCACGACGGTCAACAAACCGATGCCACCCTGCGGTTTGGCTTCACGCAGGCGGGTGAGGGTTTCAACGGAGATCAGCGGGACGTCGCCGTAGAGCATCAGGATATCTTCATCATCAGCGAAGAAGGGTGCAGCCTGCTGCATTGCATGACCCGTACCCAGCTGTTCTGCCTGAAGCACCCAGTTGAGATTGTCGTCACGCAGCGTTTTTTTCAGCAGATCGCCGCCATGTCCATAAACCAGATGCACCTGGCTGGCGCCTAATTCATTCGCTGCATCAATAACATGCTGAACCATTGGCTTTCCTGCCAGCGTGTGGAGCACCTTAGGCAGATCGGAATACATGCGGGTACCTTTGCCTGCGGCAAGGATCACCACGCTCATCGCACTGTTTAACATACGCATCCTGACGGTAGTTTGTGTGAGAAGTAAAAACGTTTGATGCTTAAAATTCTACATCTTTTTCATCATGAATTAAGGCCGAAAAAAAAAGCCAGCCTGGGATCCAGACTGGCTTTTGTGCTTTTCAAGCCGGTGTTACATCGCTTTTTTGGTCAACTCGATAACGCGCAGTTTCGCGATCGCTTTGGCCAGCTCCGCAGACGCCTGAGCGTAATCCACGTCACCATGAGAGCTGTTAATGTGCTCTTCAGCCTTACGCTTCGATTCCAGGGCTCGCGCTTCGTCGAGATCCTGGCCACGAATAGCGGTATCGGCCAGAACGGTCACACTGCCTGGCTGCACTTCAAGAATGCCGCCGGACAGATAGATAAACTCTTCATGACCGAACTGTTTAACGATGCGGATCATACCAGGCTTAATGGCGGTGAGCAGCGGTGCGTGACCCGGGAAAATACCCAGTTCACCTTCACTACCCGTTACCTGGATTTTCTCGACCAGACCAGAGAACATTTGTTGCTCTGCGCTGACGACGTCCAGGTGGTAAGTCATTGCCATATCACCCTCCGATTAAGGCGTTAAAGTTTTTTGGCTTTTTCCACGGCTTCTTCGATGGAACCAACCATGTAGAACGCCTGCTCTGGCAGGTGATCGTATTCGCCTTCCATGATGCCTTTAAAGCCACGGATGGTGTCTTTCAGGGAAACGTATTTACCTGGAGAACCGGTGAATACTTCCGCAACGAAGAACGGCTGGGACAGGAAGCGCTGGATCTTACGCGCACGTGCTACCACCAGTTTGTCTTCTTCAGACAGTTCATCCATACCCAGGATGGCGATGATGTCTTTCAGTTCCTGATAACGTTGCAGCAGGGACTGTACGCCACGCGCGGTGTCGTAGTGCTCCTGGCCAACAACCAGTGGATCCAGCTGACGGCTGGTGGAGTCCAGCGGGTCAACGGCCGGGTAGATACCCAGAGACGCGATCTGACGGCTCAGTACCACGGTTGCATCTAAGTGAGCAAAGGTGGTGGCTGGAGATGGGTCAGTCAAGTCATCCGCAGGTACGTATACCGCCTGAACGGAGGTGATAGAACCAGTTTTGGTAGAGGTGATACGTTCCTGAAGAACACCCATCTCTTCCGCAAGCGTAGGCTGATAACCTACCGCTGAAGGCATACGACCCAGCAGTGCAGATACTTCAGTACCGGCCAGGGTGTAACGGTAGATGTTATCAACGAACAGCAGAACGTCACGGCCTTCGTCACGGAACTTCTCAGCCATCGTCAGGCCAGTCAGCGCAACGCGCAGACGGTTTCCTGGTGGCTCGTTCATCTGGCCGTAAACCAGGGATACTTTATCCAGAACGTTGGAGTCGGTCATTTCGTGGTAGAAGTCGTTACCCTCACGAGTACGTTCACCTACGCCCGCAAACACGGAGTAACCGGAGTGCTCGATCGCGATGTTACGGATCAGCTCCATCATGTTTACGGTTTTACCTACACCCGCACCACCGAACAGACCGACTTTACCGCCCTTCGCAAACGGACACATCAGGTCGATAACTTTGATGCCGGTTTCCAGCAGTTCCTGAGAGCTGGACAGCTCTTCGTAGGAAGGTGCCGCGCGGTGGATAGCCCAACGCTCTTCTTCACCGATGTCGCCTTTCATGTCGATTGGTTGACCCAATACGTTCATGATACGACCCAGTGTTGCTTTACCTACCGGGACTTCGATCGGGTGCTCAAGGTCTTTTACTTCCAGACCACGACGCAGACCGTCGGAAGAACCCATGGCGATGGTACGCACGATACCGCCGCCGAGCTGCTGCTGAACTTCCAGCACCAGGCTCTCGTTACCATTCTGTACCTCAAGCGCGTCGTACACGCGTGGTACGGCGTCCTGAGGGAACTCGACGTCCACCACGGCGCCGATTACCTGGACAATCTTTCCAGTAGCCATCTTGAATCCTCTACGTAATTCGTAAACCTGGTTAAACCGCGGCGGCCCCCGAGACGATCTCGGTGAGTTCCTGAGTAATGCTGGCCTGACGAGCTTTGTTGTAAACCAACTGCAGCTCTTTAATCAGGCTGCCGCCATTATCGGTCGCGGCTTTCATCGCCACCATTCGTGCGGCCTGCTCGCTGGCCAGGTTTTCTACAACGCCCTGATAAACCTGAGATTCAACGTAACGACGCAGCAGGGTATCCAGCAGCGGTTTCGGATCGGGTTCATACAGGTAATCCCAGGCTTTCTGTTTCAGCTCGTCATCTTCTGATGCCGGTAACGGCAGCATCTGAGTGAGCGTAGGCACCTGAGACATGGTGTTAATAAATTTGTTGCTGACAACGTACAGTCTGTCCAGACGGCCTTCATCGTAGGCCTGCAACATCACTTTAACCGGGCCGATCAGTTCGGACAGGGACGGGTTATCACCCATACCGGTCACCTGAGCGACAATGTTGCCACCAACGGAGTTAAAGAAAGAGACGCCTTTAGAGCCAATCAGTGCCAGATCGCACTGAACGCCTTTATCGGACCAGCCTTTCATATCCGCCAGCAGTTTTTTGAACAGGTTAATGTTCAAGCCGCCACACAGACCACGGTCAGTCGACACCACCAGGTAGCCCACGCGCTTAACGTCGCGTTCTTCCAGGTAAGGGTGCTTATATTCCAGATTACCGTTTGCAAGGTGACCAATCACTTTGCGCATGGTCTCTGCATAAGGACGGCTGGCCGCCATGCGATCCTGCGATTTACGCATTTTGGAAGCGGCGACCATCTCCATCGCTTTAGTGATCTTTTGCGTGTTCTGGACGCTTGCGATCTTACTACGTATCTCTTTTGCGCCGGCCATGAGCTTCTCCTCAATGCCAGACGGCTTGTCCTGAGACAAGCCGCCGGACGATTACCAGGATTGGGTTGCTTTGAAGGAATCGAGGATAGCTTTCAGCTTGCCTTCGATTTCGTCGTTATAGCCACCGGTCTGGTTGATCTCTTGCATCAGCGGAGCGTGATCACGGTCGACGTAAGCCAGCAGAGCGGCTTCGAAGCTACCGATTTTCGCCAGTTCCACATCTTCGAGGTAACCGCGTTCAGCCGCGAACAGTACCAGGCCCTGCTGAGCAACAGACATTGGCGCGTACTGTTTCTGCTTCAGCAGCTCGGTCACTTTCTGACCGTGGCTCAGCTGTTTACGGGTTGCTTCGTCCAGATCGGATGCGAACTGAGAGAACGCAGCCAGTTCACGATACTGTGCCAGCGCGGTACGGATACCACCGGACAGTTTCTTGATGATCTTGGTCTGAGCGGCACCACCCACACGGGATACGGAGATACCCGGGTTAACCGCCGGACGAATACCGGAGTTAAACAGGTTGGTTTCCAGGAAGATCTGACCATCGGTAATGGAGATTACGTTGGTCGGAACGAACGCAGAAACGTCACCCGCTTGGGTTTCAATGATCGGCAGGGCGGTCAGAGAACCTGTTTTACCCTTCACTTCACCTTTGGTGAAGTTCTCGACGTATTCCGCGTTAACGCGGGAAGCACGCTCCAGCAGACGAGAGTGGAGGTAGAATACGTCGCCCGGGAATGCTTCACGTCCTGGTGGACGACGGAGCAGCAGGGAAACCTGACGATAAGCAACAGCCTGTTTAGACAGGTCATCGTATACGATCAGCGCATCTTCACCGCGGTCACGGAAGTATTCGCCCATTGCGCAACCGGCGTATGGTGCCAGGTATTGCAGTGCAGCAGATTCAGACGCGGTTGCTACCACAACGATGGTGTTAGACAGTGCGCCGTGCTCTTCCAGTTTACGAACCACGTTGGAAATGGTGGACGCTTTCTGGCCGATAGCCACGTACACACATTTGATGCCGGAATCACGCTGGTTGATGATGGCGTCGATTGCCATCGCGGTTTTACCGGTCTGACGGTCACCGATGATCAGTTCACGCTGACCACGACCGATTGGGATCATGGCATCAACGGACTTATAACCCGTCTGTACTGGCTGATCAACAGACTGACGGTCAATAACGCCTGGTGCGATAACTTCGATTGGTGAGAAGCCATCGTGCTCAACCGGACCTTTACCGTCGATTGGCGCACCCAGGGTGTTAACAACGCGACCCAGCAGGCCACGGCCAACCGGCACTTCCAGAATACGGCCAGTACACTTAACCTTCATGCCTTCGGCGAGGTCAGCGTATGGACCCATCACAACGGCACCTACGGAGTCGCGCTCCAGGTTCAGTGCGATAGCGTAACGGTTACCCGGCAGGGAAATCATCTCACCCTGCATACAATCGGCCAGGCCGTGGATGCGGATAACACCGTCACTTACAGAAACAATAGTACCTTCGTTGTGAGCTTCACTCACAACATTGAACTGAGCAATGCGCTGCTTGATCAGTTCGCTGATTTCGGTGGAATTCAGTTGCATGCTCCAGTCCCCTTAAGACTGCAAGACGTCTGCAAGGCGCTCAAGACGGCCGCGTACGCTGCCATCAATGACCATATCACCCGAGCGGATGATTACGCCTGCCATTACAGACTTATCGATTTTGCAATTCAGCTTAACTTTGCGTGACAGACGTTTTTCCATCGCGGCGGTGATTTTCGCAAGCTGTTCGTCACCCAGTTCAGTCGCGGAAGTTACTTCAACTTCAGCGGTAGCTTCACTAAGGGCACGTAAGTGCTCAAACTGCTCGAGAACATCCGGGAGCACACGGAGACGACCATTTTCCGCCATCACCTTAATCAGGTTCTGGCCGTTGGCATCCAGTTGCTCTCCGCACACGGCGATAAACGACGCGGCGAGGGTTTCAGGCGCTAACGCACCAGAAAGCAACTCGGCCATTTGTTCGTTTTTCGTCACCTCAGCGGCAAACGCCAGCATATTCTGCCAGCGATCGACATTTTGGTGTTCGACAGCAAAGTCAAAAGCTGCTTTGGCGTAGGGGCGAGCTACCGTAACAAATTCAGACATCAGCCCCTCCCTCCTTACAGTTCAGCGACAAGTTTGTCCACGATGTCGCTGTTAGCAGCTTCATCCACGGAACGTTCGATGATCTTCTCGGCGCCAGCAACAGCCAGAATCGCAACCTGCTTACGCAGTTCTTCACGAGCACGTTTACGCTCAGCTTCAATTTCAGCCTGAGCCTGTGTCACGATCTTAGTACGTTCCTGTTCTGCTTCAGCTTTGGCTTCGTCCAGGATCTGAGAACGGCGTTTGTTAGCCTGTTCAATGATTACCTGAGCTTCAGCTTTCGCTTTTTTCAGCTGGTCTGTCGCGTTGGCCTGTGCAAGGTCCAAATCTTTCTTAGCGCGTTCTGCGGAAGCCAGACCGTCAGCAATTTCTTTCTGACGTTTTTCGATGGCAGCCATTAAAGGCGGCCATACATACTTCATGCAGAACCAGACAAAGAGAATAAACGCGATGGCCTGGCCGAGGATTGTTGCGTTCATGTTCACAGCACAATACCTCTTAAATTTCTGTGGCTTGGGGTTTTAAAACAACTACTACGCGACAGCAAACATCACGTACAGACCCAGACCTACAGCGATCATTGGGATTGCATCCACCAGACCCATAACGATAAAGAACTGAGTACGCAGCAGAGGAATCAGATCAGGTTGACGCGCTGCGCCTTCCAGGAATTTGCCCCCGAGGATGCCGATACCGATCGCAGCACCGATAGCCGCCAGACCCATCATCACAGCGGCAGCCATGTACAGCAGATCCATATTCAGGTTTTCCATGACAGTCTCCAGTTTGTTTCAATTAAAACGTAGTAGTGTTGGTAAAAAATCAGTGCTCTTCAGACGCCATCGACAGATAGACGATCGTCAGAACCATGAAGATAAAGGCTTGCAGCGTAATGATCAGGATGTGGAAAATGGCCCATGGCACATTCAGAATCCACTGTGACCACCACGGCAGAAGACCCGCGATCAGAATGAAAATCAGCTCACCCGCATACATGTTGCCGAACAGTCGCAGACCCAGTGAAACAGGTTTGGACAGCAGGCTAACGCCTTCCAGAATCAGGTTGACCGGAATAAACGCCCAGTGGTTGAACGGCTGCAAGGTAAGCTCTTTCACAAAGCCGCTTACGCCTTTCATTTTGATGCTGTAGAACAGAATGAGGATAAATACGCCCAGCGCCATCGACAGGGTGATGTTCACGTCGGCAGACGGAACCACGCGCAGTGCAGGCAGGCCGAGTACGTGCTCACCGATCCAAGGTAAGAAATCGATAGGCAGGAGGTCCATCAGGTTCATCAGGAAGACCCAAACGAACACGGTCAGGGCCAGCGGAGCAATCAGTTTGCTCTTACCATGGTACATGTCTTTCACGCTGCCATGGACGAAGCCGATGATCATCTCGATGAACGTCTGGAATTTCCCTGGAACACCGCTGGTCGCCTTTTTAGCAACGCTACGGAACATGGCCAGGAACAGAAGACCCAAAACCACCGAGAAGAACATGGAGTCGATGTTGATCGTCCAGAAGGTGGCCGGGGGGTTATGTGGATCCACCAGCGAGAATGTACGCAGGTCCAGCTGAAGGTTATTCAGATGGTGACCTATGTAATCCTGCGGCGTCATATTTTCTGAAGCCATGATGCCTTTTACCCTTTGTTATTGATTACAGCTGGAGCCAGAACTTGTACCACCAGCACCAAAACCCACGTTGCTATCAGCGGCATGAATACCACTTTCAAAACCGCCAGCGCCATCACCAGTAGAGCAAAGGTCAGCAACACCTTACACACTTCGCCGAGAGCGAAGGACCAGGCCACGCGGCCTTTGGCAGGTGTATGCGCCTGATGACGCCAGGCAAAAATCATAAACAACACGTTTGGCAGAACCACCGCCAAACCTCCGCACGCGGCGGAGATGCCCCAGAAGGGGTCTTTGAGGCTAAACAGCAGTCCACTTGCTATCACAGCCAGAAACTGAATGAACAGAAGCTTACGAGCAACGTTTCTACTCAAGAGCGACACAGACATCACGTTTTTACTCCTGCTCCCTTCGAGGTATGCCGCGTGTCGTATAAAACGTCCTTTAAGGCTCAGAGTCAAGCATCAAAAAGCGGTCAAATTATACGGTGCGTACCCGTGATTTCAAACATTAAGTAGCGAAAAGGTGAATAAATGTTTAAATATTTTTCCCCAGTCCTATTTTTCAACTTTTGACCTAAGCGTTGACCTTCAGGCAAAACTGCAAACAGCGCGGAAACGTTGGTGATAAAGCGTGCACGAGATCACAAAATACACATTTGCGATAAAGTGGTATTTATCAAAGACGTAAAACGATTAATTTCATCTGCATGAAATTAAAGCAAAAAAACCGCAACTATTTTTAAAACAGAGCCGTATACAACAAAAACCTTTTATTGACATTCTTAATAAATATTTAACATTCCATTCTTGTTGCTTTTACCCACTTTTAGCAGACTGATAATTTCATGGTTGACTATCCTCTGAGTGAACGAATCACGTCAGGTTAACCATAAGAAAATCCATGGTAACAACAAGGTTAAATTAACGACGACCAAATCAGACTGAATGTGCTGCTTTTTAACACGATCAGAACAGCACAAATTCCACATTTTTTATTAATTTTTTAAAAAGTGTTTGGCTTAATTATCACCAGATGACGCTCACCTTCGAGCTGAGGGATCTGGAGTTTCTCAATGGATTCGACAACAAAACCGTCCGGAAGCTGCTCGATTTCGTCCCCCGGAAGTTGCCCTTTCAGCGCATAAAAACGCCCCTTCTCCGCTGGCAGGTGTTTGCACCAGCTCACCATGTCATTGAGTGAGGCAAACGCGCGGCTGATAACACCGTCAAACGGTGGCTCTGCCGGGAACTCCTCTACCCTGCTCTGTACGGGCGTAATGTTTTCCAGCTTCAGCTCATGCTGAACCTGGCGTAAAAAGCGTACGCGCTTGCCCAGGCTGTCCAGCAGCGTGAAATGACTCTCCGGTCGAACAATAGACAACGGAACGCCCGGCAAGCCCGGACCGGTGCCCACATCGATAAAACGTTCACCGTTCAGATACGGCGCCACGACGATGCTATCGAGAATATGGCGAATCAGCATCTCGTTGGGATCGCGTACGGAGGTGAGGTTGTACGCTTTATTCCATTTGTTCAGCATATCGACATAGGCCACCAGCTGATTTTTCTGGTGATCGGTGAGCGAAATACCTGCCTGTTCCAGCAGACGAGAGAGTTTATTGAGCACGGTGGATACCTGTTGAGAAACTTAAGTGGCGGGTGGCGCTTCGCTAACCCGCCCTACGGGTTCAGTAGGCCCGGTAAGCGCAGCGCCACCGGGCTATTTACAGAACATTACGCGCTACGGCGCAGCATGCCCTGCTTTTTCAGCCACACCAGCAGAATCGAAATCGCGGCAGGTGTGACGCCAGAGATACGTGAGGCCTGGCCAATCGATACAGGTTTGTGATCGTTCAGCTTAGCGATCACTTCGTTGGAAAGGCCCGTCACCTGACGGTAGTCCAGCATTTCCGGCAGCAGCGTGTTTTCGTTGCGCTGCTGTTTTTCGATCTCATCCTGCTGACGCGCGATGTAGCCTTCGTACTTCACCTGAATTTCGACCTGCTCGGCCGCTTCAGCGTCTTCAAGGCCCGGTGCGAACGCCGTCAGTTTGACCAGATTCTCGTAGGTGACTTCAGGACGGCGCAGCAGATCTTCCCCACTGGCTTCGCGCGACAGCGGTGCTGTTAAGTGAGCATTCACTTCAGCAGCAGTTTCCGCCTGCGGATTCACCCAGGTGGTTTTCAGGCGCTGACGTTCCTGTTCAATGCGTTCCAGCTTCTCGTTGAAGCGCGCCCAGCGCTCGTCATCCACCAGACCCAGCTCGCGGCCCACCTCGGTCAGACGCAGATCGGCATTGTCTTCGCGCAGCATCAGGCGATATTCCGCACGAGAAGTAAACATGCGGTACGGTTCTTTGGTCCCCAGCGTGCAGAGATCGTCGACCAGAACGCCCAGGTAAGCCTGAGAACGCGCCGGTGCCCAGCCCTCTTTCTCGGCAGAGAAGCGAGCGGCGTTCAGACCGGCCAGCAGCCCTTGCGCGGCAGCTTCTTCGTACCCGGTGGTGCCGTTAATCTGGCCTGCGAAGAACAGACCCTGGATGAATTTGCTTTCCAGCGTCGGCTTCAGGTCACGCGGATCGAAGAAATCGTACTCAATAGCGTAGCCAGGACGAACGATCTTCGCGTTTTCCATGCCCTGCATTGAACGCACAATCTGCATCTGCACGTCGAACGGCAGGCTGGTGGAGATGCCGTTCGGGTAAATTTCGTTAGAGGTCAGCCCTTCCGGTTCGAGGAAGATCTGGTGCTGATTACGATCGGCAAAGCGCATCACTTTGTCTTCGATCGACGGGCAATAACGCGGGCCGATCCCTTCGATCACACCAGCATACATTGGGCTGCGATCGAGATTATTGCGGATCACGTCATGGGTTTTTTCATTGGTGTGCGTGATGTAGCACGGCACCTGCTGCGGATGTTGCGCCGCATTGCCCATGAACGAGAACACCGGCATCGGGTTATCGCCGTGCTGCTGTGCCAGCACGCTGAAATCAATGGTGCGCGCATCAATACGCGGCGGCGTGCCGGTTTTCAGGCGGCTTACGCGCAGCGGCAGCTCACGCAGACGACGAGATAACGGAATTGACGGCGGATCGCCAGCACGACCACCGCTGTAATTGTCCAGACCAATATGGATTTTACCGTCCAGGAATGTCCCGACCGTCAGCACCACCGCTTTTGCGCGGAATTTGAGACCCATTTGGGTCACGGCGCCAACAACACGATCGTTCTCCACGATAAGATCTTCTACCGCCTGCTGGAAGATCATCAGGTTCGGTTGGTTTTCCAGCGCGGTGCGCACAGCCTGACGGTAAAGCACACGGTCTGCCTGTGCACGGGTGGCGCGAACAGCCGGACCTTTACTCGCGTTTAGTATCCTAAACTGAATACCCGCATGATCGATCGCTTTCGCCATCAGGCCGCCAAGTGCATCCACTTCTTTTACCAGGTGTCCTTTCCCAATGCCGCCAATCGCCGGATTACAGGACATTTGTCCCAGCGTGTCGATATTGTGTGTCAAAAGCAGGGTCTGCTGACCCATTCGCGCTGCGGCCATTGCGGCCTCAGTGCCTGCGTGACCCCCGCCAATGATGATGACGTCAAAAGGATCCTGATAAAACATGGTGGTCTGCCTCGCGTAAAGCGGTATGAAAATGGATTGAAGCCCGGGCCGTGGATTCTACTCAACTTTAGTCTTTCGAGAAAGCATTGGGATCCTGGGCTATTAAAAAGAAGATCTTTTTATTTAGAGATCTGTTCTATTGTGATCTCTTATTAGGATCGCAGACCTCTGTGGATAAGTCCGATCCCATAAATAAGATCATGCAGTTAGGAAGGATCGTTTGCTGTGAATGATCGGTGATCCAGGACCGTATAAGCTGGGATCAGATCGCCACTTTATACACAGGTCAAAAACTAAACCAACGTTGTTATTTGGATAACTACGGCTTAATACGAGCTTTTAACCAGAGTTATCCACATCTGTTCGCACGATCTTTAATCGTTTTTGAGTAAATTTTTCCATTCCGCGAGCCAGATCTCGGCTGGATCTTCGGGAATATCATGATCGAGGATGTTGATCTTCAGCGTTTCACCCAGCTGTTTTGCTCCGCAGGCGGTCACCGCAGCTTCTACTTTCTCTATGGCGCCACAGAAAGTGTCATATTCACGGCTACCTATCCCCACAGCGCCAAACCGGACGTTTGACAGATCGGGCTGTTGTTCCAGCAGTTCGTCATATAAAGGTTGCAGGTTATCTGGCAGATCGCCCGCGCCGTGCGTGGAGGTGATCAGCAGCCAGACCCCGTCAGTCGGGAGATCTTCCAGCAGCGGTCCGTGCAGCGTTTGTGTAGAAAAGCCCGCGTCTTCCAGCTTCTCAGCCAGATGTTCCGCTACATATTCCGCACCGCCCAGGGTGCTGCCGCTGATAAGAGTAATGTCCGCCATTGATCGCTCGCTCAGATAAAGAGGCGGCCATTGTACGCTGTGAACGAGCTGGGATCTACCTGTGGAAAATGTGGGAATGAAATTGCCCGATCACGGGCGGATAGTACGCATGATCGGGTTTTGCAGGGAGATCAGGGTTTCAGTGGACTGAATTTCATCGATTGTTTGGATCTTGTTGATAAGTACCTGCTGGAGGGCGTCAATGGATCGGCACATGACCTTTATAAAGATGCTGTAGTGCCCGGTGGTGTAGTACGCCTCAGTGACTTCATCCAGCGCGTTCAGTTTCTCCAGCGCGGAGGGGTAATCTTTGGCGCTTTTCAGAATAATGCCAATGAAGCAGCAGACGTCGTAGCCGAGTTGCTTCGGGCTGACATCAATGCGTGCGCCGGTGATGATCCCGGCCTGCTTCATTTTCTCTACGCGAACGTGAATGGTCCCCGGGCTGACGCCAAATTGTTTCGCCAGTTCGGCATACGCGGTGCGTGCGTTGGCCATGAGCGCTTCCAGAATGCCGCGGTCCAGATTGTCGATCTGATAATTTTCCATAGGTTTTTCTTATGAAGATTAATGATTCCTTCTATTCTAGCGTCTTATTTTAACGAATCAAAAGTGAAGGAGGCTTTTTGTTGATGAGTTATTGAATTAAGCGCCTGTTCTGTTGCTTAATCAGTATCAACAGGACGCAGGAGTATAAATAATGAAAACCGCTTACATCGCAAAACAACGCCAGATCAGTTTCGTTAAATCCCATTTTTCCCGCCAGCTGGAAGAGAAGCTTGGCCTTATTGAAGTTCAGGCGCCGATTCTGAGCCGCGTGGGTGACGGGACGCAGGATAACTTGTCTGGTTGCGAAAAAGCGGTACAGGTAAAAGTGAAAACACTGCCAGACGCCCAGTTCGAAGTGGTTCATTCCCTGGCGAAGTGGAAGCGTCAAACCCTGGGACAACACGACTTCAGCGCGGGCGAAGGGCTTTACACGCACATGAAAGCCCTTCGCCCCGATGAAGACCGTCTCTCCCCAATTCACTCTGTCTACGTTGACCAGTGGGACTGGGAGCGCGTAATGGGTGACGGCGAGCGCCACGTTGGCACGCTGAAGTCTACCGTTGAGGCGATCTACGCCGGGATCAAAGCGACCGAAGCGGCCGTAAGCAAAGAATTTGGTCTGGCACCGTTCCTGCCGGAAACGATCCACTTTGTTCACAGTCAGGAATTGCTGAGCCGTTTCCCGGATCTGGATGCCAAAGGTCGTGAACGCGCGATTGCCAAAGAGCTTGGCGCGGTATTCCTGATCGGCATTGGCGGAAAATTGTCTGATGGTAAACGTCACGACGTCCGTGCGCCGGATTACGATGACTGGAGCACAGTGGGCGAAAGCGAATATGCTGGTCTGAACGGCGATATTCTGGTCTGGAACCCGGTTCTGGAAGATGCGTTTGAACTCTCTTCAATGGGGATCCGCGTGGATGCTGAAGCACTGAAGCGTCAGCTGGCCGTGACCGGTGATGAGGATCGTCTGCAACTGGAATGGCACCAGGCGCTGCTGCGCGGTGAAATGCCGCAGACCATCGGCGGTGGTATTGGCCAGTCTCGTCTGACCATGCTGCTGTTGCAACTGTCCCATATCGGTCAGGTGCAGTGTGGGGTCTGGCCGCAGCAGGTACGTGAGAGCGTCGGTTCTCTTCTTTAATTAACGTCGCCAGCGTCTGAGCAGGCGGCTACGCAACCCGGTATCAAAGCGCCAGATATGATCGAAGATGCGCATGATGCCGGGTTTTCCATGTGCAGACATCGCCACGGCATGGAAACGGTGCTGGTGCACGCGCTGCATCTCCTTCACTTTATTCACGACGTCGTCCGGCAGCCGCTGGGCAATAAAATCGGAAATCACCACCGCATCCGCGTCGTACCAGTCACCGCCCTGCATGCGCTCAATGATACTGCGAAAACAGCTGGCCAGATCGGTGCCGCCGCGAAAGCGCTGGCTTAAAAAGCGGATCGCCTGCTCCAGCCCCTGCGGGCTGGTCAGTTCATACCCCACCACTTCGCTGGAAAAGAGCATGATGTAGCAGCGACGACGATCGGCGAGCGCCACGCGCATCAGGGCCAGGCAGAACGCTTTTGCGCACTGTTCATTAAAGCCCCCCATCGATCCGGACGTATCGACGCAAACAATGAATGGGCCTCGCGGTTGCTCATCAAAATCCTGGTGCACCACCGGACGCTGGCTGATCTTCTCGCGCCAGGCTTCGCCATGCAGTCGATAGGTAATGAGCTGTTTTTCCACCAGCCGACGATAAAACTCATACTCCAGTTCGGTCATTCCCAGCGTGCTGAGTTCCGTTGGCAGCAGGCGCAGGATGTCATCGCTTTGCTGTAGCCCGTCCACCTGCTCCGGTACGGTGGAGGGTTCGCGTACCAGCGTTCGGAAGGTCTCCATCGGCGCATCTTTCTTTGGGACCGACCGGGCCTCCCGGGAGCGGCCGAGCTGTTCTGCGAGCTTCATCAGCTCCGGCTGTTGCGCCAGAAAGTCGCCGTACTTCACGATCAGCTGATAATCGCCCCGCTTTAACTGGCCGGCACTCATATCCCAGAGTCGACCAGCGGCGTTTTCATTCTCCACCAGCACCTGTTCTAACTGGCCGCTCAGGGTCATTCGCTCCTGGACCTCACTGAGCAACTGTTCGCGCTCTTCGTCCAGCAACTGCTGATTGAGGGCCGTGGCCTGGACCACAAGGCTCAGTCGCCAGCGCTGTAAAAACAGCGTATGCAGGGCGGAAGTGAAGCTGGGGTTGTCCGTGACCAGCGCTCTGGCCTGGCTGGCAAACGGGGAGTGAACGTTATCAAGCAGCGTCAGAGTTTGCTGTAGCTGGGCAAAAAACTGCGGCGTTGAAAGCCGCTGGCACTGCTGGTAACCAGCCACTTCCTCTGTCAGTTCCGGCGGGACTTCCGTCTCCTTAAACCGCTGGCGCAGGTTATCGCGCCAGCGGGGAAGATCGTCCGTCATTGCTTTTCGGAGCTTCGGGAATTTTTCAAAGAAGGCCGCCAGCTGCGGTGAAGCGAGCAGGGTAATGACGACCTCTTCGATCAACCCTTCCTCGCTAACCGCCAGCATGACGTTAAGCGTGTCCAGCGTTAGCATTGACGCGCCTGTTTAATCTGCGCGCTGACATCCTGCAAGCTGGCTTCAATGCGACCTAACCAGTCGCTATGGATAAAGAGGCATTTCTGCTGCTCGCTGAAGCGGGTGTGCTGCTGATGCCATTCGTTATCCAGCGCGTCGAGCTGCTGTTTGATCTCCTCCGGCACAGTGTCGGAGGCCGTGCCCGGCAGCGCCAGGCGCGATCCCTGAAGGCTGACGTCGCGGATCACAAGGTGCTGGCTGCTGTCGACTTCCATCGACAACGGCTGTGCAAAGCCGATACCGTTGAGTTTACCGCGGATCTCACCGCCCTTATCCAGCCACTGAACCAGCGCAACGCGTTCGATAGTCACATGCACAACCTGCATATCATGAAGCTTCAGCGGCTGCTGAAGAAGAAGCGTTAGCGAGGCGTCAGTCAGCCCGGCTGGCAGTTCGTAGTGCAGTTTACGGGCAAACATCCCGCCAAGACGGTTCACCTTCAGCGCGGTTTTGTCACTTTGCTGCTGCTGGAGCTGAAGGCGACGTTGAGCAATCGCCCCCAGTTGATTAAGCATGGATTGCTGACCCCACGCGTGTCCGGTCATCAAAACGTCCAGCTGCTGCTGCATCAGATTCATCCCTTCTGCGTCATGCCACAGGCAGTCTTTCAGCAGGATCAGATCGATGGGAGCGACAGCATCGCGGCCGCTAAACAGCGCGCTTGCCTGGAGCAGACGAATGGCTTTTTTCCAGCGACGATCGGAGACGTACGGCGCGGAGGGCAGTAAATCAAGCTGCTGGCGCAGCATGAAGATCAGCTCAAAAACGGAATCGGGCAGTTTTATCTTGCCGATCTCCTCCTGCCACTGGTGGTATTCCTCGTCCGTGACCTGCAATGACGCTGCCACCGGGTTTTCGTTTTCATCCTGCTGGCTTACCAGCATAGAACGGAAGTTTGATTTATCCTGGACTTTATCCAGCCACAGGCGGATCAGCATACGGTCATACAGCGCTTCCAGGCTGCTGTCGGCTTCGGGCAATTCGTTTGACGCGGCCACCAGCAGGCGCATGGGGATCTTCTCTTCGCTGGCGCCGTTGCGGAATCGGCGTTCGTTAATTGCCGTCAGCAGGGTATTCAGAATGGCCGGGCCGGCTTTCCAGATCTCATCAAGAAAGACGATTTCCGCTTCCGGGAGATAGCCCGCCGTCAGACGTTCATAGCGTCCCTCATCTTTTAGCGCCTGAATGGAGAGTGGGCCGAAAACTTCTTCCGGCGTGGAGAAGCGCGTCATCAAATACTCGAATGCGCGCGCGTTCTGGAAAGCGAATTTGAGGCGGCGTGCGATCAGACTTTTGGCAATGCCCGGCGGCCCCAGCAGAAACACGCTTTCCCCGCTCAGCGCCGCCAGTAAACAGAGACGAATGGCGTGGCTACGCTCGTAAAGGCCTTTTTCCAGCGCACTGCTGAGGCGGGAAATTCTTTCTGCTAATAAATGTGAGTGAGCCATAATTGTTTTGCATCCTTTCGCCGTCGTGGCGGCTAATTGAAGCGAGTATAGACGTTTCGGTCTGGCCTGGTAATAGGCTGAAGTGCGGCGCTATTTTCTTTGCGCTACATTAATGTGGCTGCATTTAGGGGTACGATTTTGCATTGAATCGTGCATACTGTGCGCTTTTTGTGGGCCAAGGGACTAAGCACACATTTGTTATTCAAACGAAAAGACTAGTCTATGAGCACTGATAATAAGCAATCATTACCCGCAGTAACGCTTGCGGCGATCGGGGTTGTCTACGGTGATATCGGCACCAGCCCGCTTTATACGCTTCGTGAATGTCTGTCCGGTCAGTTTGGTTTTGGTGTAGAGCGTGACGCCGTATTTGGTTTCCTCTCGCTCATCTTCTGGCTGCTGATCCTGGTGGTCTCCCTTAAGTATCTCTCTTTCGTTATGCGGGCTGATAACGCGGGCGAGGGCGGTATTCTGACCCTGATGTCCCTTGCCGGGCGCAATACGTCTGCAAGAATGACCTCCGTGCTGGTCATCATTGGCCTGATTGGCGGCAGCTTCTTCTATGGAGAAGTCGTGATTACGCCGGCGATATCGGTAATGTCGGCCATAGAGGGGCTGGAGATTGTCGCGCCACAGCTTGATACGTGGGTGGTGCCACTCGCTATTATCGTGCTGACGTTACTGTTTGCTATACAAAAACACGGTACCGGGCTGGTGGGTAAGCTGTTCGCGCCTATTATGCTGGCCTGGTTCCTGATCCTGGCGGCGCTGGGCTTACGCAGTATTATCGCCAACCCGGATGTCCTGCACGCGCTGAACCCATTGTGGGCGGTGCATTTCTTCCTGGAATATAAAGTGGTGTCGTTTGTGGCGCTGGGTGCGGTGGTACTTTCCATTACCGGTGTTGAAGCGCTGTATGCGGATATGGGCCACTTCGGGAAACTCCCTATTCGCGTCGCATGGTTTAGCGTGGTCTTGCCTTCACTGGTGCTGAATTACTTCGGTCAGGGCGCGCTGCTGCTTGCACACCCTGAAGCGATTAAAAACCCGTTCTTCCTGCTGGCGCCGGACTGGGCGCTGGTTCCGATGCTGATCCTGGCGACGCTGGCGACGGTCATTGCCTCTCAGGCTGTCATTTCCGGCGTATTCTCCCTGACGCGTCAGGCCGTGCGGTTGGGTTATCTCTCCCCAATGCGCATTATCCATACCTCAGAGATGGAGTCTGGCCAGATCTACATTCCGTTCGTCAACTGGCTGCTCTACTTCGCGGTGGTGATTGTCATCGTCAGCTTTGAGCACTCCAGTAATCTGGCGGCGGCGTACGGTATCGCGGTAACCGGAACGATGGTGTTGACCTCTATTCTCTCCACCACCGTGGCGTACCGTAACTGGCACTGGAATAAGTTCCTCGTGGGGCTAATCCTGGTTGGCTTCCTCTGTATCGACGTGCCGCTGTTCTCTGCGAATCTCGACAAGATTGTCTCCGGTGGCTGGCTGCCGCTGACGCTGGGTCTGGTGATGTTTATTGTGATGACGACGTGGAAGAGCGAACGTTTCCGCCTGCTGCGTCGTATGCATGAGCACGGTAACTCTCTGGAGGCCATGATCGCCTCGCTGGAGAAATCCCCACCGGTGCGCGTGCCGGGCACGGCGGTGTATATGTCTCGCGCGCTGAACGTAATCCCGTTTGCGCTGATGCATAACCTCAAGCACAACAAAGTGCTGCACGAGCGCGTGATCCTGCTGACGCTGCGTACTGAAGATGCGCCGTACGTTCACAACGTGCGTCGCGTACAGATTGAACAGCTGTCGCCAACCTTCTGGCGCGTGGTGGCAAGCTACGGCTGGCGCGAAACGCCGAACGTGGAAGAGGTGTTCCACCGCTGCGGTCTGGAAGGCCTGAGTTGCCGCATGATGGAGACGTCGTTCTTTATGTCCCACGAGTCGCTGATCATCGGCAAGCGCCCATGGTATCTGCGCCTGCGCGGCAAGCTGTATCTCATTCTGCAACGTAACGCCCTGCGTGCGCCTGACCAATTTGAGATCCCGCCTAATCGCGTGATTGAGCTGGGCACGCAGGTCGAGATTTAAGACTCCGTGCGGGCTGATGCCCTCACCCCGACCCTCTCCCACAGGGCTGAGGGTTCCCCAGAAAAATGAAAAGCACGATGAAGTGTGATCTACTGGTTGCGC
>NZ_JBMKIC010000017.1:0-97806 GCF_049238665.1 Enterobacter cloacae complex sp. IR5450 | reverse complement strand
GGACATCTGATGGAAATGGAAGCCACGCAAGCACCTTAAAATCACCATCATACACTAAATCAGTAAGTTGGCAGCATTACCGAGATTTATGCACCTGAGCATTACAGATAAAGTCACGGCTGAAGAAAAAGAAGAATTATTAACGGGGCTAAGAGCCTATAACGCGCAGTATTTAGATCTGGCGACGTTTAGTGGCGATATTGGCGTATATATGCGAGACGATAATGGCGTCATGCTGGGCGGGTTAATCGGCGTACGGAAAGGCGACTGGCTGAACATCGACTATCTGTGGGTCAGTGACAGCGTGCGGGGTACGGGTGTGGGAAGCCAGCTTATCAAAACGGCTGAAGAGGAGGCCCGTCGCAAAGGCTGTCGTCACGCGCTGGTGGATACGGTCAGCTTCCAGGCGCGTCCGTTCTATGAAAAACAGGGTTATCAGGTGCAGATGTCCTTGCAGGATTACCCTTATCAGGGAATGCAGAGACACTATCTGTCCAAAAATCTTTAACCGCCGATCCCGGTGCCTATCACGGCTAACACGTGGCGCACCACGATCTCCGGCGAGAGGGCGCTAAGCCTCTCGTCATTGCGCATGCGGGAGAACGGCACCAGCACCAGGCTCAGCAGCGTAGTGAACAGCAGTTCGGGGGCCAGCGCCGGATTCAGCTTTCCTTCCTGCTGCCAGCCTTTGATGGTTGCCAGCGTGGTGTGATATTTCTCATCGCCAAAGCGTGCCTGCAAATGGGTGCGCAGTACCGGCATCTCGCCAATCACCTCCTGCATCCACAGCGGGGCAAACCAGCGATACTTTTCCGCCAGTTCGGCCAGCACCCTGACCATTTCCGTCAGGGCATCCACCGGCGAATCCCGGTTGTCGGCGAAAATCGCCCCGATCCGCTCGCGTAACGGCAGGAAGCGCTCCTCAATCATCGCATCCAGCAACTGTTCTCTGGAGTTGAAGTAGTAGTGCAGCATGGCGGGCGTCACGCCTGCTTCGCGGGCAATAGCGTTCAACGACGTATTGGCGATCCCCTGGCGGGAAAAGAGATTCAGGGCGATATCCAGCAGCTGTTCACGGCTGGCGGTAACGCGCTTGCCGCCGCGTGGCCGACCGGGGCGGCGGGGTTCAGAATTGTCCTTTTGTGCTGACATGGTCACCGTATCTCTTGATCTTATTCATCACTTCCACAAATATTAATTATACGATTAATTAATTTCAAGTGATGTCTTATGGAGTCCGACGTAATGACTCAACCTGCGAAAAAGGCGCCGTCGATTAAGCTGCTGTTCAGCGCACTCCTGCTGGTGATGCTGCTCTCGGCGCTGGATCAGACCATTGTTTCCACCGCGCTACCGACCATCGTGGGTGAGCTGGGCGGGCTGGATAAACTCTCGTGGGTGGTAACGGCCTATATCCTCAGTTCGACCATCGTGGTGCCGCTGTACGGCAAATTCGGCGATCTGTTTGGCCGAAAAATCGTTCTGCAAATCGCGATTGTGCTGTTCCTTGTAGGGTCCGCGCTGTGCGGTCTGGCGCAGAACATGACCCAGCTGGTGCTGATGCGCGCCCTGCAAGGGCTGGGGGGCGGGGGTCTGATGGTGATCAGCATGGCTGCCGTGGCGGACGTGATCCCGCCTGCCGATCGGGGTCGCTATCAGGGGCTGTTTGGCGGCGTGTTTGGCCTGGCGACGGTGATAGGGCCGCTGATCGGCGGGTTTATCGTTCAGCACGCATCCTGGCGCTGGATTTTCTACATCAACCTGCCGCTGGGGCTGTTTGCGCTGCTGGTGATTGGCGCGGTTTTCCACGGCAGCGCGCGGCGCAGCAAGCATGAGATTGATTACCTGGGGGCGATTTACCTCAGCATGGCGTTGCTGTGCATCATTCTGTTTACCACCGAGGGGGGGACGATCCGCCAATGGAGCGACCCGCAGCTGTGGTGCATTCTGGCCTTCGGCCTGACGGGGATCGCCGGGTTTATCTACGAAGAGCGGCTGGCGTGGGAGCCGATTATCCCGCTGTCGCTCTTCCGCGACCGCAGCTTCCTGCTCTGTAGCCTGATCGGTTTTATTATCGGCATGTCGCTGTTTGGCTCCGTCACTTTCCTGCCGCTCTATTTACAGGTGGTAAAAGACGCCACGCCGACGCAGGCCGGTTTGCAGCTCATCCCCCTGATGGGGGGGCTGTTGCTCACCTCCATCATCAGCGGGCGCATCATCAGCCGTACCGGGAAATATCGTCTGTTCCCGATCCTCGGCACGCTGCTCGGCGTGGTGGGGATGATGTTACTGACGCGCATTTCAATCACCTCTCCAACCTGGCAGCTTTACCTGTTTACCGGCGTGCTGGGCATGGGGCTGGGACTGGTGATGCAGGTGCTGGTGCTGGCGGTGCAAAACAGCGTGTCAGCCGATCAATACGGCGTCGCGACGTCTGGGGTGACGCTGTTCCGCTCCATTGGCGGGGCGATTGGCGTTGCGCTGTTTGGCGCGGTGTTCACCCATATTCTGCAATCAGGCCTGATCGACAGGCTGCCGGAAGGGGCGGAACTGCCGCGCGAACTTAATCCCGTTGCCATACACCATCTGCCTGATGCCCTGCGTCTGGACTATCTGGATGCGTTCGGCTCGGCGATCCATGCGGTGTTCATGCTGGCGGCGGGGATTATGGTGCTGGCGTTTGTGTTGTCGTGGTTTTTGCGCGAAGCGCCGCTGCGTCGGCAGGCGTGAGGTTAGCGGTTCTGCTTGCGCCTGGACTACCGTAGCCTGATGCCCATCGCCCGGTGGCGCTACGCTTACCGGGCCTACACTTCCCCCGTCACGTAGGCCGGGTAAGCGCAGCGCCACCCGGCAACAGGCCGCATATAACTTAACCGTCTTACTGATTCCTTTTCGTTTTTTAGCCTGCCGTCTCGTTGTCGATATAGTCTTCAAAACGTCTTTCAAAAGGAACTGTCTCGTGAAACTTCGAATGGGTGTGCTTCTCCTGACTGGCCTGCTGCTCGCGGGCTGTGACCAGGGCGGCAATGATGCCAGACACATTAAAGTCGGCGTAATCAATGGCGCTGAGCAGGACGTGGCGGAAGTCGCCAAAAAGGTGGCAAAGGAGAAATACGGTCTGGATGTTGAGCTGGTGGGCTTTAGCGGCTCGCTGCTACCCAACGATGCCACCAACCAGGGCGAACTGGACGCCAACGTCTTCCAGCATCGCCCTTTCCTTGCAGAAGATAACAAGGCGCACAATTACAAGCTGGTCGCCGTGGCCAATACCTTCGTCTTCCCGATGGCGGGTTACTCCCGAAAGATTAAATCGGTGTCTGAGCTTAAGGACGGCGCAACCATTGCGATTCCAAACGATCCCACCAACCTTGGTCGCGCGCTGTTGCTGCTGCAAAAAGAGAAGCTGATTACCCTTAAACCGGATGTTGGCCTGCTGCCAACGGCGCTGGATATTACCGCGAACCCGAAAAACTTACAGATTATGGAGCTGGAAGGGGCGCAGCTGCCGCGCGTGCTGGACGATCCGAAAGTGGATGTGGCCATCATCAGTACCACCTATCTCCAGCAAACGGGGCTGTCTCCGGTACACGACAGCGTCTTTATTGAAGACAAAAACTCACCCTATGTGAATATTGTGGTCACGCGTGAAGACAACAAAGACGCTGAAAACGTGAAGGAATTTATCCAGTCCTATCAGTCGCCGGAGGTGGCGAAAGCGGCAGAGACCCTTTTTAACGGTGGCGCGGTGCCGGGCTGGTAAGCCCCGGTAAAAAGGCCAGCGCTCCGCTGGCCGTCAAAGCGTTACGCGGGCATCGGTTCGGCTTTCGGGCCACAGAAAACCCTGGCCAGACTGTGCGCCGGACGTGCGGGCGCGCGCCAGATCCCGCGAGTTTTCGATGCCTTCTATAAGAATTGATTGCGCGATACCTGCCCTGACCTCCTGTACAAACGGGGCAAGCGGCGCGCGCTCGCGCAGCGCTGAGCGGTCAATTTTCACCCCATCCAGCGGCAGCGCAAGTCGCGCGAACGCCTCCGCCAACTCCCGGGTTAAATCGTCCAGCCAGATTTGCCATCCCGCCTCTTTTAACCGAACAAGCGTGGCATGAAGGCGACGTTGCTCATCCTCGCTCAGCCGTGTGATGGTCAGGGGATCCTGAATTTCAATCGTTAACCGCTGCTGATGGCGTAACGCCAGCAACAACCGGATAGCGCGTTCGTTGAGAAGGTGTTCTGCCGGAAGGTTTAGCCAGTAAGCGTCCCGGGCGGGTATCTGTAACAGGGTGTTGGCCTGCCAGAAGAAGATTTGCAGCGCGCTGCGCGAGGGCAGCGAGGCAAACAGCACCTCAAGATTGACGTTATGGATCTCCACGAGAACTTCATGCGCGAACACCTGGCCCGAATGAAGATCGACAAGCGGCTGGAATCGCAGCCCTGAGATACGTTGCAACAGGGGAGAGGGAAGAACGGTATACATGGAACAGCCTTCAGGAAATGAAAAAAGGTTCCCGCGGACGCGGGAACAAAAGGCAAACGACACACGGTCAAATTTTTAATTCAGGATCCAGCGAATGCTCTGGTAAAACGAGGGACCACGCACGGCCTTAAGCTTGTTCATGGCGTTGTTCTTATAAAAGTAAACCAGCCTGACGTTACACCCCAGCTGACGGGCGATTTGCTTGGTTTTGAGATTACAGGAATAGCCGCGCAATACGCTTGCCTCCTCGCTGGACAGCCTCGCCGGGGTGCGTAAGCGGGTCGTCATGCCTACGTTGTAACGGCCAGACTCTTGCGGCGTCTGGCTCATCAGTATTTGCCACAGCGCTTTGATATCCCCCAGGGAGACTCTTTTGCTTATGACTCCATCAACATGTTTGAATTTCAAATAGCCGGCGGATAACGAATAGATATAGATCTTCGCTGTCACTTGTTTCTGTTTAATACAGAGAATGTCGTCATTCGTCGTCACCCGGAAATGACGCGTATTCAACGGATCATAAATGATGATATCAAAGAGTTGTTCACTCATAGCAAGTTCTTCGATATGGGTAAACCCATGGAAAATAACGTCGTGTTTTTCATCAGGCTCACGCTTTCCAAGCGATTGCAGGCCAATCATCGTGAATTCGCAGCTGTCAACAACGGCAACGTGAATTGTTTTTTTATTTTGCATTGGCATTCTCCTTTCGCTGAGTAAACAGTCCATATAAGAGAAAATGGCGGTTCGCACTCTCTTATTAAAAGAATAGCGAGCACTTTTTTAAATAACGCGATGCGATGGCATCAATGTAAGCCAATACAAACCGTCGAGTAAAGCTGATGCCAATTATTAGAGGAAGATAAAATTGAAAAAGGGTTTTAATGGTATATGCAATTGTTTTAATCTTCTAATAATATTCATGCCAGATTTTTATTCTGTAAATGAGCGGATAATAAGCATCGGGCGGTTAATTAATGGGGTTAATCCACCGATTTTTCAGTGGCTTAATGCTATTCCTGTAAGAAAAATTGTGATCGTGGCAGAGTTATCGACAAGGCTTTATCTGCAAGGGGAAACGGCGCGCAGAATAAAATAGAATTTTTTCTATGAATTTAATGTCCTTGTTCAGATTTTTAAGCCTGAGAAGGATAAAATCCTGGCGCGAAGAGGTTGTGAGTGGTGAGTACATAAACTATTATCATTTTCCTCCGGTCACGAGAATTTAGAAAAGACATGAATAATACTGAACGTATCGTAAGGGTAATGGTGTTTTACAAAATAAATATATTTAAAGAGATAATATTCCGGGCGCTCCAGGATCTTTTACCCGATTACGTACTGAACATTACTCAGGTCGATTCCACAGAACAGGCGCTGGCGGCGGTGGCGGATAATAACGTGGATGTTTTCTTCACTGAATTTAATTATCTGCTTAATCATAAAGAGTGGAGTGCGGAGGTCAGCAGCCGTTTTACATCTTTATGTAAAACCCATCACGTCAGGCGTGTTCTGTTGGTGCCCGAGCTGCCTTACGGGCTGTTAAAAAAAGTTCTGGAGATGAAATTTGAATTAACCATCAGTCAGCAGGATGAATTGACTGAACTGAAAAAGGAATTACCCGCGTTGCTCATGGCGGACGGGCAAAAACCGTCGATCTCTTCGTGGCTCAGGCGGGTAATGCGGTCCGGCTCCCGGGCGCGCTCCATCCTCTCGGCCAGAGAGTGGGAGGTGCTTCATCTTATTGTGGAAGGATTTTCAACGACGGAGATTGCCCGTCATCGAAACCGTTCGGTCAGTTCTATTGCGACGCAGAAGCATAATGCGATGAAAAAGCTGAATCTTTCCAACCACAGCGAACTGATTAAGTATGTGCAGGCGGTTGGAAAGATGGAGGAATAGTCCACATCAGGGGTAGATAATATTCAGCGTAGCCGATGTATTGATCTTACCCTGGCTCACCTGGGCGGGTGCCCACACGTAATAGTACGCCGCCATCGGAAGGGTGAAATGTTCGTCCAGCGCCGCGCCAGCCGCCACGCTGAAGATCATTGTGGCGTTGCCACGGCTGGTGGTCGAGGTAGAGAAGGTCACCGGCGTTTGCGGGGCGTCACGTTTTATCAGGCGGAGCCCCACGCCCTGCGCCGCGCTACTGCTGCTGTCGATCAGCACCGAGCTGTCGGTCGAAAGCAGCTGCGTGCTGGACAAAAACATCTCAATTGCCCGATCGGAATTGCCGTTAACCCCGACGTTCTGACAGCTCATGTTCAGTGAAAAAGGCGTCAGCCCCGGCTGTGAGGATGCACTGAGCTGGGGAATGCCGAGCGTCGGCAGCGCCACGGTCAGCCCCGCATTATCAAAGGAACAGGTAGTCAGTTTTGGCGCGTATTTGATGATCATCGGCTGACCAAACATATCACGGTTGTCGTAAGGCCACTTGAACCCGCTGAATAACCACTGGGCGATTTTGATGACCTGATTAATTGGCCAGAGGATGATTTCCAAAATCGACAATCCGCTCATGTCGCTGACGAACAGAACGTCGCTCATGTTCGCCGTATCCCCCGTCAGGGTGGTGCCGCTCTGGTTAACGAGGGTGAAGCGAACCGTAAACGGTGTGTTCAACTCAGACGCCGTATGGCTACCGCTGGCAGACAGGGTTTTATTGGCCGGGGGATTGGTGATCTCCGCCCGCACCATATACTTGTTGTTGCTGAATCCGAGGATGGTGGCGTATTTGCTGTCGGTCGAGAGGATCGGCGTGTAAGAAAATTCGCTGTTACCCGTAGTACAGTTGAACGAGCCGCTGTACTGGGTGGTGAAGCTGCCGGTCCATGTGGGCGTGGCCGGGCTCAGCTTATCCGATAAATCAATGGTAATCGGTGTGCCATAAACGATGCTGCTGCCGGAGCAGGTGGCATAGCTCATCCCGCTAACGCTGGTGAGGAGCAGGAACATGAATGATCGTAACATTTTGATAATCCGTAATTAATGGCAAACCGATGAGGGGCTGTTCAGCCCCCAGGCCGGGGAGGAGATTTCGCACTTTCCACCGCGGAGATGCACGTTGAGCGCGCGTGGCGGCAGTTCAGCACGGATATACAGTACGCTGGCCTGTCCGACATACCCGACAGATTCACCATGTTCATCCAGCACTTCGGTGCCAAAGGGCAGCGGTTTGCCGTCGGCGCGCGTCGCATGAAGTACCCATGACTGGCGCTTGTCGGTTTCGAAGCGGATATAGCTCACCGCCCCGTCGTAAGGAGCCACGTTAGCCATATTGCCGATCACCTCCGCGCCAGCGCTGTTTTCCGTTTCAGTTAACGTAATGGCGTTTTTGCGATACGGGGTGGCGTAAGGCACCAGCGCCACGCCATCGCGGTTCGTCATAATGCTTTCATCGCCGTTCACCATCAGCCCCTCCGCTTTTGGCGCATCGACGATAGTCATGGTTGTGCCGGTTTCGTTTGAGGCGAGAACGTGCCACGGGTAGGCCACCAGGCTGCCGCGTCCGCTGAGCCCGGTCTGGCGGTAGTCGGAGGATTCGCTGTAAGAGCCACCGAGTGTCGCGAAGTTCGAACGGTACGCGGCGTTAACGCTTGCCGCATTTTTACCCCCCCGCGCATTACTGCCGGAGAGGGTGTAGCTCAGTCGGTTCGACGCCAGCGCGTTCCCGCTCATGCTGATATTGCTCTGCTCGTAATGCGAATCGCTGGCCGTCAGGCTGGAGGTGATCCAGGCATTATTATCAAACAGCGAGAACGGCAGGCTGAGGGAGAGGTAAAGGCGCGTCTCTTCTTCACTGTCCCTGTTCCGTACCCGGCTGGCCGACAGGGTATAGCTGGCGCGGCCGATGGCGTTGGAATAGCCCATCTGGTATTCGCGCGTGGTTTGCTGTGAGTTCCAGTAATCGCGCTGTGTGCCGGAGACAAATACCGTGCCCCAGTTATTGAGCAGGCGCTGATTAAGGTTAAGCGTAAAGGTATTCTTGGGCTGCGCCGCGCGCAGGGCGTCCCAGGTGCTTAGCGACATGTCGGGCGCAACGCCAAACCGATCTTCATAGTCGTCGTACTGCGCTCTCAGGCGCTGATACCCTTCGCGCGAATAGAGCGCGTCGCTGAAGCTGTAATAGCCTTTAGTGGAATAGCGATAGGCCGCCAGGGTGAAGTTGGTGGCGGTGGTATCGATAAATTTGCTGTACGACACGCGATAACTCTGACCGCTGCTGGTGCGATCCTGTAGGGTGGTTTTGGCGTGGGTGACATCAAACGAGACCGCGCCAAAGGGAAGGTTCCACCCGGTACCGACAAGCCCGGCCTGGTAGTTATCGCTAATAATCGTCCCGGTATACCCGGTGATGAGGTTATTAAACCCGTAGCGCAGCGTGGCCTGCATGAATGCGGGTTCGGCATCGAGCGTGTTCTGATGCACTTTACCCGCCACCACGCTGTACTGACTCACCCCTTCTTTTAGCATCCCGGGTACGGCGGAAAACGGCACCGTGAAGGACTGCTGTGAACCGTCCGCTTCACGCACCACCACCAGCAAATCGCCCGCGGAGCCGGTAGGCTGAATGCTGTCGAGGGTAAACTGGCCCGGCGGCACATTCTCCTGATAGATCACGTTGCCATTCTGGATAACTTTCACCAGGGCGTTCGTCCGTGCCACGCCGTGAACCACCGGTGAAAAACCCTGCTGTGAATTTGGGCGCATCTTCATGTCCGACGCCAGCGACACGCCGCGCACGCGCAGGGAATCAAACAGATCGCCAGGAATATAAAAGTCACCCAGCGTCAGGTTGGATTTCAGCGAGGCCAGGGGACGGCGCAGGTAGCGGGTATTATTCTGCCAGCTACTCTCTCTGCTGGCCGTTTTCCGCCAGGCACTGCTGTCGCGAAACTGCCAGCCGAACAGGTTGGCGCCGGAATCCAGCCCGGCATAAAAATCATCATTTGTGTCTTTCGCAGCGCCTTTCGCGCGGGTGTTGTACCAGGTCGTGTTCCACGAGAGCATCAACGCCGGTATCCCCTCGTCCCAGAACTGGGGGGCAATGTAACCTTCTTCAGTACGCAGCACGGCCGCCTGCGGAACGGTAAGCGTCAGACTCAGGGTGCTGGTATCGGTTTTGACTTCACCGCCCTGAACCAGATCGCGCAGCTGAACCTGCCCGTGCGCAATGGCGGGCGCAGGCACGGACGTGGTGTTGATGCCAAGCGACCGGGCATCTTTCCAGGCAATGCGGATGTCGTCACGCTGCTCGCCGTAGATGACGGTATAACGTCCCTTCCAGCTGCCGTTTACGTAGATATCCATCTCCTGGCTGCCGGCAGGCATGGCGTTGTTTTCGGAAAAGCGAGACAGATCGGACTCACCGGATGCGCCAGCAAGCAGGGAGGGATCAAACGAGACGGCCCCTGATTTATGCGAAAGCAGAAGCGTGCAGACTGCCAGCAGACAGAGTCTGTTTTGTTTCATTTTCATGGTGAGTCTTTCCGATCACTGACTGGTGAAAGTCCGGGTTTTATACGCGCCAAGATCGTCCACATACATCAGCTGGAAGGTCTGTCCGCGCTTAACCGTATTTTTTGCGGCGACCGTCAGCTGCCCAAACGGGGAAACCATAGGGGACTCCTGGAGCAATTTCGTTTTACCCAGCGAAATATTGGCGACCGTAATATGGAACGGACTGTTATTTGTAATACGAAAGCGATCGCCTTCGGCGGCGAGCGTCAGTTTCGCCACCGCGTCATCCAGCGTGCCTTTCAGCGCAGCGGGCCGGTAAAAAAGTTTGATACGGGATTTAATCGCCAGCTGAACGGTATTCTGGTTTTGCAGATTTTCAGGTCTGGGCGGAATGTCGAGAACATTCAGGAAAAAGACGGATTCGCGATCCGCAGGCAAGCTGGACGGCAGCTTTTTAATACGAAGCTGTTGGCCATTATGTTCGTTAACCTTTATCACTGGCGGCGACAGCAAAAACGGCACATTGGCTGTTTCCGGCGTGGAATTAATATCACCGTCATCTATCCAGGATTGCACCAGAGCGGGCGCATCGCCCGTATTCATTAACTGGACGATCACCTCTTTGTTATTTTCAGGATAAAGGACACGGGTGCCATTAATGACAATATTGGCCCACGAGTGACCGGTGCTTAGCAGTAAACCTGCCAGCAAAATTGCCTTGCGCATGATTGCAACCTTAAATACAGGCTCTGCGAAAACAGAGCCTGAATAATCATTATTACAGGTAGGAAATGGTATACGTTACGTTGGAGCTTAACTCGCCCACGGTGGCGGCAGCGGCGTTCGTTTTATAATAATAAACATCCAGCGTCAGCGTCTCGGAATCTGGCGCGGTCGCTGTACCCATAATATCTGTGGTGTAAGGCTGGTTCAGGGTAATTGGCGTAGACGAACCTGGCTCCACTAACGCAAAACCGACATTACGTGCCACGCTGGCATCGCTTTCGTTCACGCTGTTATTCAGCAGGTATTTACCGTCAGTGGAAATATTATCCGCGCTGGAGAAATACACTTTCAGCGGGGTGCCGGTCGTTCCGGCTGCTGGTGAACAACCTGAGAAAGTCAGTGCAATAGATTTTTTATTCTTAGTGATCAGGCCAACCGTGGTGCCTGCATCTTTTACCGAAATAGGGGAAAGCGCAACGGTAAAGTCTGCGCTTTTACCGCCGTTAATGGTACAGGTTGTATCGGTAATAGCGCCGGTAAAGTTAATAATACCACCCGCCGAATTGTCTGCGGCCACTGCGCTGGTAGAGGCAATAGCGGCGGCCAGCAGTGATACGGTCATGATCGATTTGAACATGATAAACTCCATGAAGATTTGTGTTATTTAAAATGAATGTTAATCGGCTACACATGTCCCTGATGTACCGGCTAGACGCATGGCGACTCGGGAGAATGCTTTGACGATATTATGTTGCACTAAAAAAGTACATAACAAAACATTATTCCAACAATTTCTAAAGTTTAAGATTATAATCTTGTGTGTTAGTTTTTTTTAATGTTTTAACCTAAATGCGTTGGTTCAAATATTTTTATTAATGATTTAATAATTGTTAATTAATGAAGCTTTATGAATTCATCTCTCAATTAATATCACGCGACTTGACCACACAAACTTTAGACTTATTATTGCCTGGCAAATGCACATAATTTTAACAATGGCGTAATAATAATATGAAGTATCTCATTGATCTTACAATGCTTTATGAAGTCGACACCGGTATGATCATGATTAATGGAGAGGAAGAGTCATCCATTAAGTTATCTAACCAGGCGGGTCGTCTGCTTTATGAACTTATCATCAATAATGGTAAAACTCTCGACAGAGACGACCTGATAAAGAAGGTCTGGGAGGATCATGGTTTCTCTGGTTCTTCGGTGAGTCTGAATGTTGCCATAAGTGAAATCAGAAAAGCATTTCGTACATTAGGATGCGACCCTTTACTGATAAAAACGATACGTGGCAAGGGATTTAGCCTTGCTGCGCATATTGAACACCACACGGTCAGGCCGCCGGTTGTTTCAACGCTTAGTGAACAATCTGCCTCTGAAGCATTCGATACGCTAGCGCATAAGAAAGATGCCGATCCGCCTAAACAATTAATATCGCTGCACAGACTCTTTATTTCTCTCTGCACCTTATTACTGATTACCGTTATCGGCACCGCTGTTTTACTGTTGCACCAAAGGGATTCCTATGCCGAGAGCCTGAAAGATTCTGATATGCATCTGCTCGGTAAAGTGGACCGGTGTACGGTATACCTGATCGATAAGAATATGTATCAGCCGCGACAGCACTACTTTAATCACGTAAAAGAGGTCATCGCCAGTCAACATATCGACTGTCAACATCAGGTTGCAGATGCTTACTATTCCAGGTTTAAAAAGTCGCAGATAGAAAATTATTTCCTGGCCATCTGTTATCAGCAGGACAGTATCGACGATTATAAGAACTGCATTTCTTACAGAAGCCTGACCGGGAGTTAAAATATGTCAAGGACTAAAATGAGTGTACTGTTCAGTATCGTACTGGCGCTGTCTGTCATCGCGTTGTTATGGATCTATTTTACCAGAGCGCAGGATGAGGGGTTTGGCTGCCAGTCAGATACCATTTCCTGGAAAACCTATTCCACGGGTGAGTCAACCGATATGTCGCTAACCACGCTTTTCCTGTTTAACAACAAAGATGTTGTGACGGTTATTCATAAAGGCGTGCTCAAGAAAGAGGGCAAAAGCTACCTGATTGACCGAAATTACACGCTCAGCGTGGAAAAAGTCGATGGAAGCAATATCTTTTATATTAAGGATAAAAAGCTGAATAAATCTGAAGATGATGCGGCGCCGGATGGCGTTGTAAACGAAATGTTACTTGATAATATCAAATTCTTCTATATTACCAGCGTAAAAAAACATGCGTGGTTAATTAAGGGGCTGGTGTTGCCTGTAATGATGTGTGTGGCTGTCCCGACGTCCTGATATTTCTCTTTATTAAAAAATCGATATTTATCTATTACTCGGGAAAGTGAGTAATTTACTCAATACGTAACAATAAGATACGAGAAATTTATTTATATTTTTATTGTTGCTCTCCGTCGAGTGAATTTTTCTGTATTGCCTCGTTATTTTGCGGCTGTCTATACTCCGCCTCGAAAAAGGGGCTCCCCTTTTTATACACGTGGATTCTTTTTTGAAGGACTAAATAAATGAACAAACTGAACGCTATCGTTCTGGGCTCCCTGCTGTCTGTTTCTGCCCTGAGCGCAGTTAATGCAGCAGAAACGACGGCTTCTGCCACATGGCAGGCAACCGCGACCAAAGACAGCGAATCCGATCTGGTTGTTACGCCAACGCGTGCTCTGAACTTTGTTTACAGCGCCAACACCAAATCTTTCAACACCGACACCGGTCTGTTTGATGTGGCTATCCGTGGCGATCACTCTACGGCGACCAGCTTCAAACTCGAAGCTATCCTCGACGATTCAAACAACACGCTGTTCAGCGTGGGTGGTGAAGCGACCAAGCTGAAAGTGGGTGCGCGTTGGGGCGGTAACGACCTGGGCTCTATCGGTGGCACCGTGGGGGCGAAATCAACCGCATGGACCACGCTGGTTGATTCCTCTTCTAACACCGGCGTCTCTTCTGGCCTGTGGAACCTGACCACCAGCGCAGGCGCGGCGGCAGATACCGAAATTACCGGCCAGGACAAATTCGTCTTCTACGTTGACTCCGCTCAGGACAATGCCGGTACGGCGAAAGAGTTCAAAGACCTGACCAACAGCCTGTGGGAAGGGACCGTGTCTGTTGCGTTCCGCGCAACCTGGGGCTAAGGCCTGATCGATCCAGGGGCGCAAGCCCCTGTTTAGGGAAATAGCATGTTTAACCTCAAATCCGCCTTCTTATTTTTATTATTTATCTCTTCCTCCGCGCTGGCCATTAATGTGGGAAAAGTCACCACCATTATTTCTGCGGATGCTGACTCCACCGCCAAGGAAATAAAAAACGAAGCAGACAGCGTGCGTATTGTTTCTGTTCGCGCACAGCGGATCAGCAGCCCAATGGATGAAGGGATTGTCATTAATCCGGAGAAAGTGGACGAACTGTTGCTGACGCCCACGCGCATGGTGATGCCCGCCGGTACCAGCAATATCGTCAAATTTTACTATCACGGAAACGCCGATAACAAAGAGCGTTACTACCGCATTACCTTCACGGATGAAGGGGTAAGCGAAGAGGTGGACAGCGGTTCGCCAAAAAACGGCACCGGGATGACGCGCGCGGTGGTGAGCACCATTCTGGTGGTTCAGCCCCGGGATAAGAAGATTGATTTCGTCTATGTGGCGGGAAAAATAACCAATAAAGGGAACACCTCGTTTCGCGTCAATGCGACCGGGACCTGCCTGAAGCCGAATCCGGAATCCCCCGGCACGCCGTGTAGCAAAAACTTCTACCTGATGCCAGAGACCTCGCGCGCTATTGAGGATATCAACGTTACGGATAACCATTTTCATCTCGGAATATGGGACCTGAAACAGTTCATTCCTGTTAAGTAAGGATGCATGGTGAAAAATAAATTAGTGTTGCCGGTGATGATGGCTTGCGCATCCGGCACGCTGCCCGCGCTTGCGCTTGCAGCCTCAAGCTCCGTGGTTATCGCTAATTACCGTTTTCCCGACTCGCTTTATGCACTGCTGGAGCAGGGGATCAAAATTCCCGTCTATCTGGTGAATACGCGTCCACACTCAGCACAACAAGGGAACCACGAAGGTACGGCGAGCGAATATGTTCGTATCGGTGACGTGACGCTCTTTGCAAAAGATCTGAAGCTGGGGCTGAGGGACGTTCAGGTCCAGGAGTCTGATAACGGCATTCGTCTGTCAAAAGAGATGAGAACGTTATTGCAGAGCATTAACGATAAGCAGTTTGATGACCAGATGCGCATTCCGGTAAGTACGGGGTCCGCGTTCGAGCTGGATCAGAAAAAAATGCGCCTGTTGCTGAATCTGTCGCAGAGCGACTACGGGGTGAATATTCGCCCGCGTGAGGTGGACATTGATGCGCCGGAGTCTGACGACCTGAGCGGCACGTTCTCCTACAACCTCGGGGCGTATCACACCGAGAGCGGCTACGGTGACAGCTGGTCGTCGGGCTATCTGAACGCGAGAAACTGGATCTCAATGGGCGTCGATCATGTGCTGATCGACGGCTCTGGCTACGTCAACGAGAGCAGCAGCGATACCCAGATGAATGCGGTTATGTGGGAGCGCGACTATCAGGGGATGCGCTACGCCGCAGGCATGCTGAACGGCTGGGCGATGCAGTCTCTGGCGAGCGTCAGCGGGATTTCCGGCGGTGAAGTCTACGGCGTTTCCATGGGCAATCAGGCCAACTCCCGCAAACGCGATAACACGCTCTCTCTGACGCCGGTGGTGGTCTATTTCCCCACGGCGGGCGAGGCCCGTATTCGTCGTGACGGGCAGCTTATCGGCATTCAGCGCTTTGACGTCGGCAACCATGAAATTGACACCAGCAGCCTGCCCTACGGGATCTACAGCATCGAAGTTGAGGTGGTGAGCGGAAGCCGCACCGTGTCGCGTAGCATGTACACCGTAAATAAGCCGTTCTCCAGCAACGTGTCGGAAACGCTGCGCTGGCAGATGTGGGGCGGGATGTATAGCCGCGATAAATCCGTCGTCAATTATAAAAAATACGCGAAACGCAAAAACGAGCAGGACAACACCTACTACTACGATTACGACACCAAACATAAAGACACCATGTCGCTGGTGGGAGCCTCGTTCAGCAAGCGCAGCGGGATGGTCGACTGGAACGCCTCCACCTACATGATGCGGGAACACATCGTCAGCGAGCTGTGGGCCTCCCTGAACCTGACGGGCTATTTCTCGGTGAATACCCAGACCATGGCCGCCTCCGACGGAACGTATCGCGCCAACTATGGGGCGAATCTCAGCCTGCCGTGGCAGATCGGTTCGGTGTGGTACTCCCATGAACAGCTCTCCAGTGGCAAGTTCCTCGATATCTATGAGAGCAAGGGCAATACCTGGGGCGCCTCCTTTAGCCTGCCGTCGTTCGGTCTGCCCTCGGCGGGCAACCTGAGCCTGATGCGCCAGGAGGACGACCTCTATCGCTATAAACGCTATCAGCTGGACTACTCCCAGGGGTTATACGCCGGTCGCTACGGTACGGCGCGCCTGCGGGTGGGAATGTCGCGCAACAAATACGACGGGTATTACGAAGAGAAAGATCGTTACGTGATGCTCGATTTCGCTATACCGCTCGGCAATACCGTGTCGGTTGGCGTTTCCCACAATCGCGATACCGGCACGGCGCTGAACGTCAGCGCCAGCCGCCAGTTTGAAGGCGATTACCTGAAATCGGCTACTGCCAACGTCTCAAAAGCCTTTAACAGCCGCCAGGATCGCAGCGTAAGCGGCGGCGGCAGCGTGAACTTCGACACGCCGTGGAACAGCAACATCCTCAGCGTCCAGAGCGGCATGAGTAAAGGCTGGAACTCCACGCTGACCAGTGACGGCAGCGTGGGCTGGTCCAAAGAGGCCATCGCCGCCGGGAAAGGCACCGAAAGCGCAGGGGTGATTGTCAGTACCGGTCTCAAATCTGATGAAGCGCTGACCCTGAAGCTTAACGGCCGGGCAGAACGCATCAAAGGGGATAAGACCTGGCTGTCGCTGCCGGCATACCAGGCTTATGACCTGGAAGTGATGAACAGTGAAACCGGTACGGAAAGCTATGAGATTGGCGCGAATGCGCGTCGCCATATCACGGTTTATCCGGGCAATACCGTGGTGATGAAGCCGCAGGTGAAGAAAATCGTCACTCTGTTTGGTCGTCTTGTGGATGCAAACGGGGCCCCGATTGGCGCCATGCAGATCAAAAACCACGTCGGGCTGACCCGGACGGAAAACGACGGACGCTTCGTGATCGACGTTGATAAGAACAACCCTGTCCTGAGTATCGCCACGCCGGACGACAGCGTCTGCGAAGTGCGCCTGGACATCGAGTCTAACCGCGGTGCGCTGTGGCTTGGGGACATCTCCTGCGACAAAGGCGATTTCGTCTGGCAGGAAGCAAAAGGAACGCAGGAACGTGACGATGAAAAAGATATTCGCTCTTAATTTACTGCTGATGAGCGCGGCGGCCCAGGCGCAGGAGCTGCCCTATTTCGCCATTAATAACCCGGACAATAACGGTACGGGAAACAGCGCGGGGCTGTTTAGTCTGAACAGCACGTCGACCGCGTTTTTACACGGTTCGCGCGAGTGGCCGACCCTGAGTGCGAAAACGAATAACGGTATCGCCACTTACATCCCGGACAACAGCTTCAACGGCCCGGCAGGCAGCGCGTTAACTATCGACTTTTCGGTGACCGGTTCCAGCGCTTCTCCGTTCTTTAAAGGGACGGCGTGTTCCTCGTCCTGCGGCAACACGGGGTACACCCCGACGACCAGCTATACCGACACGTCGATGGTGGTTAAGCCGCCGGTGATGGAGCCCGGCACGTCATACGGGCGCTGGGTACTGGGCGATCCGTTCTTTAACTATTTGCTCAACGCCGCGCCAGGGGATGAAGTGACCATCACCTCCACGCCGCAAATCAGCTCCATCAACAAAGTGACCACCACCAATACGCTTCACAAGGTGGGCACGCTGACCATGACCAACTCCAGAGCGCTTAACCTGGGTATTGACCCGATCAGCGGCGAGGTGACGATTGTCGATGGATCAACGGGGGCCACCTGCACCAAGTACACCCGTAACACGGTCTCTGGCGTCCTGTGCGACCTGCTCGAATACACATTTGTTGGGGAAGATATCTCCGGTTACAACGGAGGGCTGGCGCTCACCTCTTCCCGCGTCAACAGCGTGCTGCAATCGCACATGAGCGGCGGCACCGGGCTTGCCGCCGAGCTGACCTTCGATGAAAACACCTGGTACAGTATCTCCGGCGGTATCCTGAGCGATACGCGTGTCCTGGCGAACACCTTCCTTGCAGCGCCGCAGAAAAACGGCGGCAAAGCGTACCTTAAAATCTTTTTGCCGAAAGCGTTAATTCTGAGCGTGGCGCAGGCGGGGGACGGCAGCAACATTGGCAATATCGTCAGCCTGTGTCTGACGCCCGGCAACAGCTCGCTGGCGGCGGATTTCTGCTTCCAGCCGGGGGGCGGCCTGGTGATTAACCCGATCGAACCCGGGCTGGAAATTGTGCCAGACAACCCGGATTACACCCTCGATCCTGACGGTCTGGGCGGCTCAGGGAAAGGCATTATCGGCGAAGCGCCCATTGAGATCCCCTACACCATCACCTACAGCGGGGCGCAAAAAGATGCGGCGATTGCGGTCACGGTAAAAGTCACCGGGCCTACCCAAAGCCTGAATGGGGTGGACTACTGCGCCTTTAGCGGCAACGGCTTCACGGTTCCCATTCCGGGCAACGTGCTGGTGGGGAAAAGCCAGACGCTGATGGCGCACAACTGTAAAGGCGAAGTACTGTCGATCCCGGCGCCGGCCACCCATGCGGAAGAGTGGGACAAAATGAGTTCCGGCGTGACCGATATGTGGCTCTGGAAAACACCGCTGATCCTCCAGTTCGTTATGGATAATCCGGTATCGAAAACCACCTATGACGGAAATAGCTGGTTTGGTGAAGTAACCGCGCAGGGAAGAATAGATGTTAGCGCATCCTGGAATTAATCAACCATGACTGGAAAATTCCTGGCTATTTTTGCAATAAATTGCTTCATTTCCACAGGGGCAAATGCTTTAATTATCGAAAGTCTGAATATTGATTTTCTTCCCGAAAGAGAAGTTGTTTTTCAGCCGATAAAAAACGATACCAGCGAGCGTCAGAATTATACCGTGTCGCTTATTCAGGTAGACGTTCCTAAAGAGAAGGGAAAAGAAACCGAAATAAAAGACGGCGAAGTCATGTATTCGCCTAAGCAATTAACGCTGGGGAGCGGTGAACGCGCGGGTTTTAAATTTTATTATACCGGCCCGCATGACAACAAAGAGCGATACTATCGCGTAAAATTCACCGAGACGCCGCTCCAGGCAAAGGTGATCACGCGCAAAGGCCAGCGCATCCAGTCGGATGTGGTGGTCTCGCTTGAGGCTATTTTGATTGTCCGACCATGGACACGACATTTTGATTATGCGTTTAGCAACGGGGTGGTGAGTAATACCGGGAATACCTATTTTAAATATGTTTCCTCGGTCGGGTGCAGTACGCAATACAACAATTCAAAATATATTCCACCCGGGCAACGGCTGGAAATAGATAATGCCGGGCAGGCTGCAAGGCGGATGATTATTTATGGCAATAAAATCATTCCGCTGACCACCTGCCCGTAGCAACCGCTTTCCTTCATAAAAGGAAATTAGCCTTTAGCATCATGCTAAAGATCCATCACTACAGGAGATAAAAATGAAAGCGATTTCATTCGTAGAAGCGAAAGACATTATTGGCGGCGCGTTAAACCCGTTCGCTGGTCTGGTTAAAGGTGCACAGCTGGGTTACGACACCGGCGCCAGCATCATGGGCATGGTTGGCGGTGTGGTTGGCGGAGTTCTGGGTGGCGCAATGGGCTTCCTGGGCGCGCTGGTTGGTAGCTACAACTAATTCACGTTAACAGGAAAAGTATCATGCAAGTTATCGATTTCAAAAAAGCACAGGCCATCATCGGTGGTTGGGATCCGTTTGCTGCCGCTATTCAGGGCGCAAGCGCGGGCTATAACGCGGGCAGCCAGATGTTAGGCGCGCTGGGCGGCACCATCGGCGGCGTATTCGGCCTGGTGGGCGGCTTCATCGGCGGTTTCTTCAGCGCCTAAGCGAGAAGCACGTTGTACGCATGGCCCGCATTGCCGGGCCATTTTTTTATTTCAGCCACGGATCATTATGTTTTCGCTCTTTCAGTATAAAAAACAGGGTAAGACCCCTGTTATTCGCCAGCATGAATTTACCGAATGTGGACTGGCCTGCCTGGCGATGGTGTTGGGGCACTACGACCACCATGTCTCCGTCAGCCAGCTGCGCCGGGAGATTTCCGTTTCCGCCGATGCGGGAACCTCAATGGCGGAATTGATGACCCTTGCCAGCGATAAAAATATGTCTGGCCGGGTGCTTAAAGGCGAAATCACTGAAATAGAAACGTCTGAGCTGCCGCTCATCGCCTTCTGGCGCGGCAACCATTTCGTGGTCATCGTGAAGATCGACAGCCGCAGCGTGACCGTTCACGACCCGGCCAGCGGCGTGCGTCGTTACCGTCTGAAAGAGGCGGAAAAACTCTTTTCCGGCTATGTGCTTGAACTTAAGCCCACGCCGTGCTTCGAAAAGAAATCCCCGGATGAAAAGCTCACGCTTGGCCGTTTAGCCAATAAATCTCCGAGCCTGTTCCAGCGCCAGCTGCTGCTGTTTGTGCTCTGTATTTTTACTCTCATCACCATGCTGGCAAGCCCCACCTACGTGCAGCTGATTATGGATGAGGCCATTTCCCGCAGCGACAGCGATCTGGTGATCCTGCTCACCGCGATCTTCGCTATCGTCTTTATCTTTGAAGTCATCGGTAAATTCCTCAAGCAGCTGCTTGAGATCCTGATGCGTAACATTGCCTATGACGATTTAAGCCAGTCCGTGCGCCACTACATGCTGCGCACCCAGACCAGCTGGTTCCGCTCGCGCCCGCCGGGCATCGTGCTGGCTATTGAGAAATCGCTCCACGCCTGCGCGGAGTTCATCAGCAATGGTTACGTGCAAATTCTCTTTTCCAGCCTGATCGCCGTCACCAGCCTGCTGTTTATGCTGCTGTATAACGTCAAAATTGCGCTGCTGACAATGCTGCTGATGGGCGTGTTTTTTCTGATCCGCTTTTCGCTGATCGGCCCCTATCAACGCGCGGTGGATGACTCCATCGAGCGCACCGCCCAGTATGAGTCTCTGCTGGTGGAGACGCAGAAAGGGATCATAACGCTCAAAGCGAACAACATGGAGCAGGCCCGGGATGCGGTGATGGACAAATCCCAGCGCGAGCACATCGCCGGGCTGATGCGTAAAGAGCGGCTACTGGCCCGCTTTGACGTGGCTTCGCTGCTGGTGATCAATGCCGAGCAGCTGCTGGTGGTCTGCTTTGGCGCGTGGCTGATCCTGGAAGGGCAGATGAGCATCGGGATGCTTTACGCCTATATCAGCTATAAGCGCTATTTTTCCGATGCCATGGTGCAGGTGGCGCAGAAGCTGCTGGACAAAAATGCCCTCAAGGGGCCGCTGGATCGCGTGGGCGACCTGCTGTTTGCCCCCTCTGAAACCAGCCAGTTTGGGAAGCGGATTGTCACCTCGCCGGTCTGTCTGCAATTTGAGGATGTCTCATTTGCCTATCCTGGCCGGGAGGCCACGCTACAGCATATCAACATGACCCTGAAGCAGGGCGAAGAGGCGGTGATTGTGGGCCAGAGCGGGTCGGGAAAAACCACGCTGCTGCGTCTGATCTCCGGCATGCTGCTGGCATCGTCTGGCACGCTGCGGATCAATAAGATCCCCATTGAGGAGTGCGATCTTTCCTCGCTGCGTCAGCACATCCGCATCGTCCATGCGGACGATATTCTCTTCACCGGCTCGATTCTGGACAACATCGCCTGCTTTGACAGCGCACCGGATAAAGAGCAGGTCATTGCCGCGTGTCGGCTGGCGGAGGTGGACCACGTCGTCGCCCGGCTGCCGCACGGCTACGAAACGGAGATGCTGCCGGGGAACACCTTTTTCTCTGCCGGCGAGATGCAGCGTCTGGTTCTGGCGCGCGCCCTGTACAGCCAGCCTAAGCTTCTGCTCTGTGACGAAGTGACGGCGAACCTGGATAAAACGACCGCGCAGAAAGTGCTGGCGAACCTGCGTAGCCTGGGGATTGGCCTGGTGTTTGTCACCCACTCGCCGGACGTGGTGGGCTGTCAGGGGCGTCTCTATACCATGGAAAACGGCACCCTGCGGGAGAGTGAGCAATGATGCTTTTGCCGCGTCTCTATGCGCGACTCTGCGCGCGCCAGGCCGGGCGCACGCTGCTGGCAAACCGGATCACGCAAAACTACAGCCAGTTTATGCGTTGCCCGGAGGCCGATGTTCCGGCTGATTTTCTGCATCAGAATGCGCATGAGCTGAGCGGGTTTAACTTCGTGGAGCAGATCTTCCCGCCCGCACTTTGGGCGCGCAACGTTCGTTTTGATCTGCACGGGTACGTGGCGCAGTGGACGCGGGAGCAGGCATTTTACAGTTCATCTCGCACCCTGCTACTGGGCATGCGCTGGGCGGGCTTTGGTCTGATCGTGGATGCGCTGCTCGCCACCGCGCCAGCTGATGTGCGCTTTCAGTTTATTACCCGTCACCCTGCGCTGCATAAGCTGATGGCCGCGCACGAAGGCCGACGCGCCAGCTCGTTTTTCGCCCCTCACCGCCTGGTGACGGTGCTGCTGATGGACGAACGCCTGCCGGATGCGCCGCTGTTCTCCACCCAGGCAGGGGATCAAAAGGCGTGGTTAACGGACGTCTCAACGCGGTTTTTATCGCGCTATGGCTACAGCGTCCGAACGCTGCTGCCGATCTGTTCGCTGCACGCGGCGGAGTTTGGGCTGGAGAGTCAGGCGTATGCGCCGGAGGATTACCGTCAGGCCGCCGCCGACACGCTGAACGCGCTGCGCAAAACCCCCACGCTCTGGAGTGCATGGGATGATCTTTCAGTGATTTATCATGGATGACATATCGTGAAATTAAAAAACCGAAGCGGACAGCGGCGGGCGCTGATCCCGCATCACTTCTCAAAAAGCTATCACATCAACGCGCCACGGCTGAAAGCCGTGCTGACCTTGTTCATCGCCTTTTTTCTCTGCCTGCTGGTCTTTGCGATTGTCTTTAATTTTTCGGAAACCACGCTGGCACGCGGGGTGTTGATCCCGGCGCAGGGCGATGTGGAGGTGCGCGCCAGAGAGTCCGGAACCCTTGTTGATTTTGCCGTCCGGCCCGGCCAGTACGTGAAGGAAAACGATCCGCTGTTCACCGTGTCGCAGGACTATGGCGGCAAGCAGGGCTCGGTGGTGCAGTTTGACCGCCAGCAGATGGAAGCGGAGAAGAAGCGCAGCGAGCAGCGCATTCAGGCCATTGAGGACTCGATTGCGTCGTATCGCAAAAATCTGGCGCAGCAGCTGGCTCTCACCGACAAGCAGATCGCCGTTTCCCGCGATAAGGTGAAGAAGCTGCGCGCGCTGTTAAAAAACAGCACCGACACCTACGAGGCGTGGAAATCCGTCTCCGGGAAGGGCTATGTCTCCAGAGTGGATCTCGATAAAAGCCACAATGATGTGCTCAATGCGCAGCTCAACCTGACGCTGGAGGAGAGCACTATTCTTGAGCTTGAGGCACGCAAAACCAGCCTGACCGACAGCACCCAGTCGCAAATTGACTCTCTGAGCGAAGAGCAGCTGTATGTGAAAAACCGCATCAGCGAAATCGATCGCAACCTGTCCAGCCGGGGAAGTTCCACCATGGCGATGCTGGCCCCTTCCGATGGTTACGTGGTGGCGATTAACTTCCCGCCTGGCCGGGCCATTACGCAAAATAGCGAGGTGGTGGTGGTGATCCGTAAAAATACCGCGGCGACGATGGAGGGGTACCTGTATGTTCCGGCAACGGGGGTGGGGCGCGTGGCGAAAGGCGATAAGGTTAAGCTGCGCTTCGACTCCTGGCCCGTGGACAAATACGGTTCGGTGGAGGCGACGCTGTCCGATTTCTATGAGGTAAACATTGATGCCCATTCGGCGCTGATCCCGCTCCAGGAAGGGCAGAACTACTACCTGGCTAAAGTGCGCGTCCCCTCCTGGTTTACCGACCCGGACAAGAAAAAGCGCATGCTGATGGGCGGGATGACGGTGAACGCCGATATCGTTATCGATCGTAAGCCGCTTATCAATCTGCTGATTGCCCCGCTGGAAAGGGTGCGCAAGCGGTTTATCGATTGACCCGATTTCATCGATCATCGCCCTTTGGCCCACATTCTTAACGGCACCCTGGGGCTATTCTCCTTCTCATACCAACCGGAGGATAGCCCATGAACATTACGCAAATTCGCAATGCCACCCAACTGATCACTTACGCGGGAAAACGCTTTTTAATCGACCCAATGCTGGCGCCAAAAGGCACTTATCCGGGTTTTCCCGGCACGGCGCGGGCTGATATTCGCAACCCGATGGTCGAGCTTCCCGTTGACGTTCAAACGCTTCTGGATGCTGACGCGGTGATCGTCACCCATACCCATGCCGATCACTGGGATCAGTACGCCGTTGAGCTGATCGCCAAAGGCAAGCCGATCTACGTGCAAAATGATAGCGATGCCGCGCTGCTGCGCAGCCAGGGATTTACCAACCTGACGATCATGACCGGGGAAACAACATACGGCGATATCCGGATAGTGAAAACCCACGGCGGCCAGCACGGTACTGACCGCGCTTACGCCGTGCCGGAGCTGGCAGAGTTTCTGGGGGAAGCCTGCGGCGTGGTGTTCCGTCATCCCGATGAGAAGACGCTTTATATCGCAGGGGATACCATCTGGCGCGATGCGGTGGCGGCCGATCTGCAAAAGCACCAGCCGGATATCGTCGTGCTCAACGCCGGTTACGCTCATGTCATTGGGTTTGGGCCGATTATCATGGGGGAAGAAGATCTGCTTAACGTGCATTTCCTGCTGCCGCAGGCGAAAATCGTGGCGACCCATATGGAAGCTATCAACCACTGCCTGCTGACCCGCCGCGCGCTGCGCGAGTATGTTGACGCCAACGAGATAAGTGACGCGGTGAGCATTCCTCAGGACGGCGAAACCGTTATATTCTGAGTGTTAAAGGGGAAAGGAGAGACAGATGCCGCTTGTTAACGTTGCTATTGTCGCGGTGGACGGGTTTAGCCCGTTCCACTACTCCGTCCCCTGCATTCTGTTTGGCGATACGGTATCCGGGGAAAAGCGCTTTAACGTTACGATCTGCGCTGAAAAACCGGGATTCCTGACCTCGAAAGACGGTTTTGCCCTGCATGCGACGCAGGATTTTTCTGCAATCGCATCGGCTGAAATTGTGGTTGTACCCTACTGGCAGCACGTGCTGGAGCGCCCGCCTCAGACGCTGCTCGACAGCCTGGTTCAGGCCAGAGACAACGGGGCGGAAATTGTTGGGCTGTGTCTGGGCTCGTTTGTACTGGGCTATGCGGGCATACTCAGCGGCAAACGGGCCGCCACCCACTGGGAGTTTGAACACCAGTTTCAGACGCTGTTTCCGGACGTTAGACTGGACATCAACGCGCTCTACGTGGACGACGGCAATGTGATCACCTCGGCGGGTACCGCCGCCGCGCTCGACTGCTGTTTGTACATCATCCGCCAGCGCTTTGGCAGCGTCGTCGCCAATCAGATTGCCCGCCGGATGATCGTCCCGCCGCACCGCGAGGGCGGGCAGGCGCAGTTTATTGCGCAACCTGTGCCGAAAGATACCCGCGACGGGCGGATTAACTGTCTCATTGACTACCTTCAGCAGCACATTTCCGAGCCGCATAACCTGGATTCGCTGGCGGACGTGGTGTCGATGAGCCGACGCACGCTGACCCGCCATTTTATCAAGGCGACGGGCATGAGCGTTGCCGACTGGCTTACCGCCGAGCGCCTGCGGCGCAGCCAGATCCTGCTGGAGTCCGGCAGTCTGCCAATCGAAAGCGTCGCTGAGCAGGTGGGGTTTTTATCAGCGGTGACGTATCGGCAGCAGTTTAAGGCGCGCTTTGGTGTCAGTCCGGCGGAGTGGCGTAAGACGTTTCGCGTTAAGCCGTATGCAGCGAAAAATAATGCTGGCGCGATGGAATAAAAAGACGTGGGCGGCTTCTTTGCCTTTAAAGCTGGCGGCAATGGATATGCATCAGACGGGTTACAAGCACTTCTCTTCCGGTTAAGATAATCCACGTTACTTTCCAGAAGAAAAGGTAGTGGCATGAACAATATTGAAACGCAGTTACTTGAATCAGGTTTCACCGTAAAAGAATTAGCGTATCTGAACCGAAACATTAGCCGTTATGGTTCATCCCTGCTCGAGGTAGTGCTTGAGTTAGGTAAGCGATTTATCATGGTTCTGTGTATCACTGCGACTGTGGCCCTGATTTTCCTGGCGCTTCTTTTTTTCGCTGAACATTATAATATTGTTTCCGGTGGCATTTCTCTTTTCATCGTATTGATTATTGCCTGGTTTTTTCAACCCCCGATCATTACCTACAAAGCCTGGCGCTTCAGAAAGAAATACATTAGTTCTGTCCAGACGCATTAGAAATTAAATCAAACGAGACTTTTGCAGAGACACCCCAGCCGACAATTTTCATAGTGAGCGCTGCGCGATTCATTCCGTCGACTTTGCGGTAGAAATCCAGCGGGAGATAACGAAACAGACGCCATGATTCGGGTTTCCGGATGGCGCCAAATACCGTATAGACGCTTGCTGCCAGGCTTACGCTATTGAATACCCCAAGTGCTGATTCACGTTTAAATCCCATAAACTGAGCGATATCCATGACGCCATCTGCCAGCATACCTTCGGAGTTTGGTTGATGTTGAAGCGTTCTGTTAATTTCTTTTGAAATGGCATTTGCACCATCCATAACCAGAATCGCTCCTGCAAGCGCACCCACTGGATTCATTGTCATCATTGCACCAACACCTGCAACAATCTGTAACCCTGAAAGCACAACCTTAATCGATGAGATAACGTAACCGACGACTTTGTTATTTTCTTTAACCAGTTCAATCTGAGCAAAAAGCTGAGCTGTACGGGAGCGAAGCATTCTGCTTTGCTCAAGAAGACTTTCGTTCTCAGCCCGGATGTTTTTCAGGCATTCCATGCACTCCTCATCACTTCTGGCTGCCGGGTAGCACTAAATTGTTGCATCACAAACTGCCGAATATCATCCATAAATTTAATCCGTGCGAGTCCGTCGCTGAGATGTTGCCCTCCGACAATATTCGCAGTATTGATGAGCTTGCGGGCTTCAAGATTTATCATTGTTTCAGCCCATGCGCGGGCGTTCTGACCAGGGAAAAGTACAATATCCATTTTAATTTTCTCATCTGATAACCAACGTTTACAGATTATCCTGGCATCAGAAACTGGCAACAATAAATTGGATAATCTGTCGCGAGCGCAGAATTCGCCGAAGGTATATACCGACGGAAATCATCTTCGTCGTTGATGGCGACCTTGAAAGTGGTGACAGCATAAAAGAAGTGCATTACCCCAGCCGCTCCATCCGTGTCTCCCCCTCCGCCATCGACAGCTGATACAGCGAAAACGATCGGTGCTTCTCAATCAAATGCGCCAGCTCCGGCGAATGGCTGGTGAGCCAGATCTGCGAATAGCGGCTGGCCTCGGCAATGAGGCTTGCCAGGGCGGGCAGCATCTGCGGATGCAGGCTGTTTTCCGGTTCGTTGAGGGCGATAAATGCGGGAGGGCGCGGGCTTAACAGCGCCACCGCCAGGCATAAAAAACGCAGCGTGCCGTCGGAGAACTCTGCCGGTTCCAGCGGTCTGCTCAGCCCCTCGCGCTGCATCATCATGCGGAAGCGCCCGCCGGTGTTGTCGCTGTAAAACACGCAGCCGGGGAAGGCCTGGTCGAGAATGCGCATCAGCAGCAGCTCGTCGCCAATTTCGACAATGGTCTGAAACGCGGCGGCCAGGTTCGCGCCGTCGCTGGCCAGCACCGGGGAGCGGAAACCCACCTGCGGCGCGCGGATCGCCGAGCCGGATGAAACGGAAAACTCATGATAAAAGCGCCAGTTACGCAGGGACTCACGCATCTGCGACACTTCGGGGTAGAGGTGCGGTTCGCCGAGCTGCCCGAACACTGACTCGTTCTCATACAGCGTACCGCTGTGGGTCACTTTTTCGTGATGTACGTTGTTCAGGAATACGGCCTGATTCTTACGCTTCATCAGCTGTGACGACGGACGACGGTGCTGGCCGCTCAGCCAGATAGATTCCTCTTTGATCACCGGATCGAGCTGAAACTGTGAGGGGTAGGGCAGCTTTTCCACAAACCCGACCTGAAGCTCATATTCATAGGTTTCCGTTTCCACCGCCAGGTTCATGCGCCGCAGCTGGTCGCTGCGGGTTTTGCCCGCCCAGAACACTTTCAAAATGCCCCCCTCGTTTGCCAGCGCCTGGGAGAATTGCCCCTGCGCCGCGCTGTGCATCAGGTAAATCGCCTTATAAATATTGGATTTTCCGGTGCCGTTGGGGCCGAACACGATATTGAGCTGTTCCAGCTCAAGCGACATATCGCGAATTGAGCGGTAGTTTTGAATATGCAGATTTTTGATCATCGGGTTACTCCGCTGTGCACGCTTAACCTGTACAGAATTACAGTATTTTACGCTGAGCGCAAAAAAAAGACGACAGTGAGGGTGTCGTCTAAACGGGGTACAGCTTTGGGCCTCTGTGGGTCAATGGGGCCTTCGCTTCTTTCTTATCAGGTAACGGCCAGACGCAGACCCAAATCATCAGGATAGGGATCAAAGTAGTTTTGCGTCATCAGATACCGGTCAGGGTATTCAGCCAGATAATGCTTAAGCAGCGTCAGCGGCGCGAGGATCGGCAGCAGTCCGTCCCGGTAATGCAGGATCACATCACGCAGTTCTCCGCGCTGGCGGCTGTTCAGCTGGTTACGGAAATAGCCCTGAATGTGCATCAGCACGTTAGTGTGATTCTTCCGCGAAGCGGGTTTTTTCAGGATGGTCATCAGTTTGTCGCGATAGGCCACGAAAAACGCGTCCAGATCGTCCCACTCGTGCAGTGATGCCACGAACGGGCCAATTTCACGGTAGCCTGCCTGATGGTGCGCCAGAAGCTGAAGCTTATAGCGGCTGTGAAAGTCCAGCAGAGCACGGCGCGTCAGGCCATTTTTACGCATTACGTTCAGTTCGTGGAGGGCAAAAACGCGCTCAACAAAGTTTTCCCGCAGTACCGGATCGTGCAGGCGACCGTCTTCTTCGACGGGCAGCCAGGGGAAAGTTTCAAGGAGGGCGGCGGTGAACAGCCCGACACCCTCCTTGCGGCCCCGGTTGCCGTTTTCGTCGTACAGCCGCACGCGCTCCATGCCGCAGCTGGGGGATTTTGCACAGACGATAAACCCCGACAGATCGCCGTTTTTCGGCAGATAATCTGCCGTAAATGCGGCCATCTTGTGCGTGACGTCATCGTGGGGCGCTTTGCTGAACCGCATTTCTGTCTCGCCGCCGGTGGTCATCACCAGGCGCAGCGCCGGACGAGGCGTGGGCAGGCCGATAGCCATTTCAGGGCATACCGGGCGGAAAGCGACCCACTGCGCCAGCTCATCCATCACAAAGCCCATACGCTTATGCCCGCCGTCAAAGCGAACGGCGGAACCGGTCAAACATCCGCTAATACCCAGCACAGGTTTTGTTGTCATGGTGTGCACCTCCCGATCTCATATCTAAAAGTTACACAACAATGCGAGTTTGTCCAAGTATTGGCGGGATTATTTTTTAATCGTCTTTAAAATCAAGAGCAATCAGCTGCCCTTGTAGGTTGAGTAACCGTACTGGCTGAGCAGAAGCGGGATGTGCAGTTTTTCATTGGTGCGGGTGACGGTGAACAGCACCGGCACTTCCGGGAAGAAGGAGTCCAGCTTTTTGCCGTGGAAGTAATCGGCGGTTTTGAAGGTCACTTTATACACGCCAGGTGCCATATCCTGATCCTGCGGATAAAGCGATTTAATGCGCCCGTCGTGGTCGGTTTTACCGCTGGCAATCGGGGTCCACTTGTCCTGCTCCTGCTTCTCCAGCGTAACGGTCACATCCGCTGGCGGCATACCGGTTTGCTGGTCCAGAACGTGGACGCTCAGGGTGCCTGCCGGGGCGCTGAATGCGGCAGGCGCGAAAGCCATGGCAGCCAGCATCATCAGAGGGAGTGTCTTTTTCATCGTGTTTTCCTGTTGAGTTGTCGGTGACAGGAAAACGTTAGCACTCGCTGCGCGAAAAAATATTCAACTTTTCGTGAAGATTGCCACAGCAGAAAATAATCAGAGGATAATTACCTCAAGGGAAACCTGCTGCTGCCACTGCGCAACCTGCTTTTTCCGCGCGGCGGTGAGTTTGCCGCTGGTGACCAGCAGCCATTTGCGATCCGGGAAAATTTCCGGGGCCAGCGCGGCAGGGGGAACCGGCAGGATGTCGATGCGGTGGCCCTGGCCGGTGCGCGTTAACGCTTCGAGCCAGATTTCACACGGGTCGTTGAGGTACCAGCCGCTGATGAGAACGTTATCGCCCGGCGCTTTTTTATCGCCCTCAAGGCAAAACGAGGTATAGGCGATGAGGATGCCGTCGAGGATCTCACGCAGCGTCATGGCGGCGGCGACGTTGGCCGATATCTGGCTGCGCAACGGACGCAGCACGTTAGTGACCAGCTCTGGCCTTGGGTATTCGCGTCCGGCGTCGTAAATCATCTGACGCAGGGATTCAATTTTCCCCTCCTGCAACTTTTGCATCATGGCCTGTTGCAGGGTTTGCCAGTTATTGGCGCGGCGCGGCACAGGGCGTTCCAGCAGTGATTTAACCTGACCGATAGGTACGCCTTTTTTTACCCAGTCGAGGATTTTCAGCGCCTGCTGAACGTCCTCATCGCTGTACAGGCGGTGACCGCCGTCCGTACGCTCGGGTTTGAGCAAGCCATAGCGTCGCTGCCACGCCCGCAGCGTGGTGGCGGTGATGCCGCTGAGTCTGGCGAATTCGCCGATGGAGTAAGCCATGTCTGCATCCGAAGAGAAGGAGTTGTCTCAATATACTACGAATATTCTCCGACGGGATGAAGCGCCGCACGGGTGCGCTACACTTAACTTCCAACCGCGTAAATGAAAGGAGTTCTCATGAGGCTATGGCCTGTAGTTACCGGTGTCGCCATTGCGCTGACTCTGGTTGCCTGTAAATCTCCCACGCCGCCGAAAGGCGTGCAGCCCATTACCGGCTTTGATGCCAGCCGCTATCTCGGCAAATGGTATGAAGTCGCCCGACTGGAAAACCGCTTTGAGCGCGGTCTGGAACAGGTCACCGCGACGTACGGCAAGCGCAGCGATGGCGGTATCAGCGTACTGAACCGCGGCTATGATCCGGTGAAGAACAAATGGAATGAGAGCGAAGGAAAGGCGTACTTTACCGGCGAACCGACTACGGCTGCGCTGAAGGTATCGTTCTTCGGCCCGTTCTACGGCGGATATAACGTGATCAAGCTGGACGATAAGTACCAGTACGCGCTGGTCAGCGGCCCGAACCGTGACTACCTGTGGATTTTATCGCGCACCCCGACCATTCCGGATGCGGTAAAACAGGACTACCTGAACACCGCACGCGGTCTGGGCTTCCGGGTCGATCAGCTGGTGTGGGTGAAGCACTAACCTACTGATACGAAAAGGTGATGCTTGCCAGGGCATTGGCCGAGCCGGGGACCAGGTCTCCGGTTCGGATGTACTGCGCCTGGAACGGCAGGGATAGCGTTTGTGCTGCGCTGGTGGTCTGGATGAAAAACTGTCTCGTCGTGCCTGCGGCCGAGCTGTCTGGCCCCATCATCAGCGGCCCGGTACCGTTATAGAAAAACTGCACGCCAATGCCGGAGGCCGTGGAGTCCCCGGTCAGCGTCACGACCGACGAGGTATTTGACGGTGTGGTCTGATCGGTCATCACTGCGTTAACCGCCACGTTCTCATCGCAGGTCAGGCTGACGTTAAACTCCCCCGACGGCGAGGTGCTGCCTACGCTGGGCAGCGTGTGAACATCAATGGTGCCCAGGTCGACGTTGGCGCTTTTTGTGCCTACCGTGCAGCCGCTTGCCGTCACCGTGATGGTGGTGGGGTTGATGATCACCTGCGCGGTTTTCACTTCGTTGTTATAGGCCGTCAGGATCGCCGCGTTAATGGTCGGGGTCTGGTATACGCCGGATTTCAGCGGAACGCCGGTCTTGATAAACGTCACTTTTGCCGACCAGCCCAGTGCGGTGGCGTAACCGTTAGTCCCATCGGCCGGATAGCTCTGCGTAATGCCCGTCTGCATCGGCACATAGGTGGTGCCGTTATAATCTTTGAGCCCAAGAATGAAGCCGATGCCGGGCACGCCCGTTTCAAATACCATGTAATTTGCGCCATCAAGAATAACCGTGATGCCGGTGGCGGTTATACTGCTGCTCGGCTCCAGCGTCCCTTTGGAGCAGGTAAATACCAGGCCGCACCAGAACACTTCCGAGACGCTCGCAGAGGCGCTCCATTCAGAGCCGATCGTCTTTCCAGGCACGATGGAGTCTGCCGGGCCGGACCACGACATGGGCGTTGGCGAAAGGGTGATATCCGATGTCCAGGAGAGGGCAAGCGCCTGAGAGGACATGAAAAACAGGGCTAAAAACAGTAAACGCATTATTGATACTCCGTCGTCCAGGTCGCCACTGCCGAAACGTCTCCGGCATTGACCGGCGCACCCGTGGCGGCCAGTCGCGCATAGAAGGTCATTTTTACGCTGTCATCCCCCGCCGCGCCGTAAGCAGCGGTTTGGGTGTCCAGCGGGATAAGTACGCTGTCTTTATCCAGTATCTGCACTGCCACGCCGGTCGCGCCGCCGTCAGCGACTTTCAGAAGCTGCGGGTTTTCGTCATCCGGCGTACCGCTGAAGCGGATTTTCACGCCAGCAAAGGTGGGGCCGCACGCTTCAAGGGTGAGCGTGAAGGGCGTTTTGATATTGCTGACCGCCCCCGCCTCGCTAAATTGCTTCACGCCGAGGGTGCCCAGCGGCACGTTTTGCTCCTTCGAATCTTCCGAGACAATGCAGGTATTGCCGATCACGTTGCCGGTCACGGAAACCAGCACGTCATAGCCGCGCGCGGGGACGGTGATGACCATCAGCAGGATCAGGGGGAGGAAACGGACGGTTACTGACATATGGCCTCCTGGGAATAAAGCCCGGTGCGGGCGTGATAATTCTGCGGGTTCAACGCATAGCGGATCGTGCAGCGCTGGGCGCTGTCGCGTCCCCATACGGCATGCAAGGTTCCCTGCGCTGACAGGCCGGTCAGATACACGCTGCCGCCGTCGCCGACGATACCGCTGGCTTTGTCATCCTCTGACGAGACCAGCGTGCCGAAGGGGAGCACGTCTTTAGCGTGACGTACGATAAACATCGCTTTTGCTCCCTGACGCGTGGTGAGGGTGGCGCGAACCAGTGCCCCGTCGGTGGGAATTTTATTGGCGATGGCGTTCTCAAGTTCCACGTCATTGCCCACGGTGGTGACATCCAGCGCAACCTGATTAACGCGATACGGCGTGGCGTACGGGATCACCGCATAGCCCCGGCTGTCGGTTTTGATGCCCTTGTGGTTGAGCACGGCGACATGGCTGGCGCCCGGGGCTTTCACCAGAATATTGGTGTTCCCGAGCGGCTGGCTCAGCGTCAGACCATCCTCATGCAGCACCGCTCCGCCGCTCATCCCGTAGCTGAGGTTGCGGGAGTCACCGGCGTAGCTGTAGCCCAGGTTATAGTCTCCCCACGCGCCCTCGTATTGCAGCGCGGCATCGCCGCCGTAGTGCTGCTGCGCGCTGTAGCGCTGGTTGACGCTATAGAAAAGATTCTCCTGCCCCGGCAGATAACCACTGACACCGGTACTGGCGGTGGTGCCAGCGGGATCCGCATGGGTAGCGGTAAAACGGAGACGGGTCGACAGCGCCGGATTACCCAGCGGCACCGACAGGGACAACGCGAGGATATTGTCTTTCTTGTTGTCGTACAGGCCAGAGCTACGCTGGGCGCTGATGCCAAGCGACAGGTTACGAAACGTCGCGTTCCACGCGAACTGCAAACTTTGCGTGGTTTTTGACGTATTCCAGTAGGTTTGTTGATCCCAGGACAGCGACAGCGCGCCGTATTCGCCCATCGGCTGCGACAACAGCAGCTGATTTTTTGCCTTACGCGACATATGCAGGTTGTAAACCGTGTCGTAGTGAGTGGTGACGGTGCCATCGTCTTCCACGGTCTGTTCTGGCGCTCCGCCCGCCATGCCTTTGTAAGTGGTATCGCTGAGAGTATAAAACCCTGCCGTTGAGTAACGCAGCGAGAAGAAATTGACTCGCGTACCGATATCGTTCAGCAGCTTGCTGTACCGCAGGCGCACCGAATCACCGGTGTAGTGCTGGTTATCAGCCAGCTGGCTGCGGGCATGGGTGAGGTCGAGAGAGTAGGCGCCAAAGCGGCCGAGATTCTGCCCGATCCCGAAGGCCAGGCCGGTGTAGCGATCGGAAAACTGCGCCCCGCCATAAAACGTGAGGCCGTATCGCCAGCCCAGGAACAGCTCGCCCTGCGCGAAGGAGGGCGAGATCTGATTGCCCGCAGGGCGGTATTTCCCCGCACCCAGAGCATATTTGACCTGACCGTTACGCACCAGATTCGGCACGCTGGCAAAGGGCAGGGTGTATTGCGTCTGGCTACCGTCGCTCTCCTGAATGGTGACCGCGAGGTCGCCGCCGGAAGAGGTCGGATAGAGATCTTTCAGCACAAACGCCCCTGGCGGAACGGAGGTTTGATAGATGACGTTACCGTTCTGGCGAACCGTCACCGTGGCATTGCTGCGCGCGATGCCGCGCACTTCAGGCGCGTAACCGCTCAGGCTGGCGGGCAACATATTGTCATCGGTCTTCAGGGCAATCCCACGCAGGCCAACGGCGTCAAACACCTGCGAGGAGGTGAACGTTTCACCGGCATAAACCTGGGCACGCAGGGCGCGGATATCCCGCTGTAGCCAGGTCTGGACGTGGGTGAGCTCGTTACTCTCTTTGGTCCACGTGGTGAAATCACGCAGCCGCCATGCGCCCAGGTTGGCGCCGCTGTTCAGGCTCACAAACAGCTGTTGTTCCCGCGTGCGCGTCTCGCCCCGGTAGTCATTATTCGCGCCATTGACCACATAGTTCAGCCACGCGGCAGGGATGCCGGACTCCCAGCTCTCCGGGCTGACGTATCCGCGCGGCAGAGCGCGCATCGCGCTTTGCGGTACGGTGAAGTTGAGGGTAAGCGTCCTCTGGTCAAAATCAAACCGGGTATCGGCGAATGACTGGGTTAAAAAAATGCAGCGCTGCGCAGGCGGCAGCTCACCCCCTTTAGCCTGACGGCTGTCGATGCCAAGTGCGGCGAATTGTGCAGGCGTAAGGCACGGCAGGGCTTCACCGGCGGTGCTTTCAGCGACGCGAAACGTGACGTTACCTGTGAACGCGAACTGGGTATTGATATACACGTTAAGATTGTACTCGCCCGGCGGCAACGCGCTCCCGGCGTTGACCCAGGCGAGATCGGCGCTGTTGGCGCGCTCGCCGTTGAGAAACGCAGGATTAAATTGCAGCTCGCTTTCGGCAGCCACGGCTTGCCGAATCACCAGGGCGATCGCCGTGGCGCACAGGATTTTAATTTTCATGTGGTCACGCCTTACTGTTTTTATTATTGGGACAATGACGTGCGGGTGACGGGCGTCCAGGCCCCATAATCGTTAATCGTCTGGTAGCTCATGCTGCTCGCATGGCTGAAGGTGTCTGCCAGCGTCACGCTGGCTTTCGGCGGTACCATGACGGGCGATACCGGCCTGCCATCAATTTTCACGTTAATGGTGGTGAGGTAATACGGCGTTGGGTTGGTCAGCGTGACCTTGCCCGCGCGGTAGGCGCCGGCAAGGTTTTTCCATGCCTCCCCTGCACCTTCCCTGAGCCGCTCCGGGCGATAAAAGACCTTGATGCGGTTGGCAGAGGCGAATTGCAGCGAATTGCCGGAACCGTTTTTAACCTGCTGTGGGATAGCTTTGACCGTCATCCAGTACAGCGTCTCGCGATCGGCTGGCAGGGCGTCACCGCTGAACATGATTTTCACCGCGCTTTCGCTGGCGGGCTTCATGACGTACAGCGGCGGCGTGATGACGAAGTCGTTGGTACGGCTCCCTTTCTCGTCTTCCATCCATGACTGGATCAGGAACGTGGCATCAGGGTGGGTATTTCTTACCTGCATCATCGTCTGCGTAGCCGCGCCTGCGTAGACCAGCCGCGTTGCGCCTAACCCCACGCCGCCTGCGTACACGGCGGATGAACATAACGTGCCAGCCAGACAAATCCATGTGTTTACGCGCATTGTGCGTCTCCTGAAAGCTGAGTCAGACCCGGCCAGCAGACCGGGCCTGAAGATTACGAATAGGTCACGGTGTAGGTGGCGACCGCGCTGGCATCACCCGCCGTGGCGTTGCCCAGTGGGGAGTAATATTTCGCGCTGAAGTTCAGGGTGTTCGCCCCCGCACGCAGGGGGATCGCTGCTGCCGGCTCACCCAGCCTGACGACGTTGCCCTGTTCGTCATAAAGACGGATAGCGACATGCTGCGCCGAGCCCGCGCCGCCGTTTACTCCCGCGGCCAGGCTATTGACATCGGTACTGTCCGGCGTACCGGTGAAGGTGATAGCCACGGTCGTTGCGGCGATGGGGTTATTTTCCGTGGACGCGGAGGTATCGGCGATTTCGCAATCCTCCAGCGTGATGGAGAAGGCTTTTGCGGTACTGGCTTCACTGCCTGCGGCAGCCAGCGTGGCGGTACGCACTTCCCCCATGTCGACGTCGATATTGGCGCTACCGGCGCTGATGGCACAGGCGGAGGTCACCACTTTACCGCTGAAGTTTACCGTGCCGCCGCTGGTGGTGGCGGCCAGTGCTGAGCCCGCTGGCAGCAGGGCGGCAATGCTTAATGCCAGCAGAGAATGGCAAGTAAGGCGTGCTTTCATTTCATAATTCCTTGATTTTTTTATTACGAGATTTGCTCTGAAAGCGGCAGGTCTAACTGGTTAAAAAGACCAGCAAATCTGTCTTATTCCTGAGCCCGAGTTTCCTTATCGCTGAGCTTTTTAAGGCGCTCACGCGGCGATAAGAAAGTTTCTCCAGTTCTGCGATGTAACGTATATCCAGTCCGTTCCTGAGTTCCTTTAATACCCTCCTTTCTCCAGGCGTTAGCGATAACGCCGCTGGCTGCTTTTGGGGCCGATAATGGCTATCGACCATTTTTGCTAGCTTTATCCGCCACTGATAAACCGTGTTCTGTAGCGAGATATAGGCATCAATATCTTCCCGGACCCATAACAGGGAATGGGCAGAGGTTGAGTACAGGCAGATCATCACTTCAGGGTGCGTGGTTTTGATTTTTTTTAAATATTTCAGTGAGTCATACCCTGTATGGTATTTCTCTGCGCCGGATATAAATAAGATATCGACACGAATCGACGACAGCGCCTTATCCAGTTGCTGATAACCTCCTTCGATGATAATGATGTGAAGGTCGTCGCGGATGCTGCTTAATAATGTTTTAATGCCGTTTCTTGCATAATGATCGCCGCCCATCAGTGCAACAGTTATATGCTGTGTTATTTGGCTATTGTTCGTCATGTTATTCCTCGATTTATAATAGTAATCAGGCGAATTATTTATAAGGTTATCGCCAGTATTCTCGAAGCAATGACGTATTGCATAGTGTAGGCCTACTATACGTCGGCCAATAAAGAGGTAACCTGAATTAATCTAAAATTGTATTAATTACTAAGATCGAGACCGGTTACGACGCTTCCCTCTGATTGGTCTTATTCCGCTTCGCTTTCTGTAAATTATGATAGCTTCTATTTTTAATGAAAATTTAGCTTTGATAAATGTTTTGTAAGGAGTTTGTCGTCTGGTGTCAGTGCGGGTGTGAAGTTGCTGACGGGGAATAACAATTTACGAATGTTATCATCGATAAAAACTGATAGAACGGTGGCTGAAAAGCATACAAAAACCATATAAGTTATTGATATTGTTCTGGTTGAGAAAAGTTAAGGCTTAAGGGTGCTGAATATTTCAGACACGCATGTCCGTGGCGTACAATGTTTTTTTATGTAGGTATTTGTCAATGTCAAGAGGCGAGGAGTGCGCCAAAAGGTGAGGCTCTGATAAATGAGATGCTGCAGGTAGTGAGATACTTCTGTGGAGCGGAAATTCACTTCACAAAACATCATAATGAGGATGATCGCGGATGAAGTGGCTCTGCAAGCCGCATTCTACAAGGGTTGAGTTCTTATGCAGGTTCAGTGAAGCTTAAGGGATGAAATATAAATTAAGATTTTTCGCCAATGGCGAAGATATACAGCATGCCGTTAATCAGTCACATTAATCCCGACGTGAATGTCATCCCATACATGCGGTGACCCAGGTTCAACATCTGTTAACCGGAGAATTCATACTGCCCCTATGCATAAGCATTACATTATAAATAATATCGTCGAATTTCATCCTGCGGCCAGCACGTTACGTGATATCAACAATCCTGACCGTGTGGTTGTGTTAAATTCGCCAGCAGGCCGATGCCTGTTGTTATTAATCGACAGAGCGGGGTCGATTGTCACTCAGCAAGAGTTCCTTGATATTGTCTGGCAAAGCCGCGGCATGCTTGTCTCCTCCAATACCTATTACCAGAACATCTCCATCCTGCGCAAAGGGCTCAAAAAGATTGGTTTTGAAACTGACCCTATCGTTACCATTCCGCGGATTGGGTTGACGCTGGCAAGCGACACGCAAATAACCGTCAGAGAGTCTTCACCTGTCGCGCCTCAACCCGCAGAGGAACAATGTGTGGAGGCGCCAGCGATCGAGGAGGTCTCTGCATCCTCCGCGCCAGCAACGCCCGTTGCCAGGAAGCCCACGCGCTGGCTGGCTGTTGTCATGGGGCTATTGATCGTCCTGGCCGGGGCAGGCGTGACGGGATATATGAACGCCACAGAAAACCGTTTTGTTGAGGATTACCGTTTTGCGGCATCCGTCGGAGCCTGTCGCGTTTATCTTGCGAACGACATTCAGACTCACGCTGAACGCGCTTCCGCGCTGACCTATGTGGAACAATTCAAGGCTGAATGCGCGCAATATCCCTGGGTTTACATCAGCTGGTACGCTCTGCTTCCTCGTGCGTCGGTTATTCGCTGCGACCGGCCAATGAAAGAACCGAACCGCTGTATATCTGATTATTTCCTGAAGGATAGCTAGCATGACTCGTTTTCGGCAGATGCTGTATATCATCGTGACGGGCCTCGTCACCGCAGGCGTGCTGACGGGTTATTACCTGTGGCACCGAACTTACGTTCAGCCTTTTTCATGCCAGGCTAATCTGGTCCAGCACCATCCGGATGAGACGCTGACGGTCTGGCTGAATTACACCTTCGACGGGAAATTCGGCACCCTGAGCATGAATGGCCGGGCAAAGAGCGATCCGGGTAAAACCATCGACAGGAAAATTTCCTTTCGGGTGGAGAGACAAGATCATCTCTATTTGCTGACGTCAGAAAAAAATATGACGTTCCCGGACGATAATGTTGACGACAGCTGGCTGGAAAAATATGAACCGCAATTTTTTGTCTATCCGGGCAAGAGTATTTATATGCGGATCAATGAACAACATAATGGTAACTATATCTTTACCTTAGGAACATTACCGACATATGTGTGTCGTGGTTCAAAAAAAGAATGATATAAACGAGAAAAACATTATATTTTCCTCCCTTCTCATTTATGCTTGATTTAAAATATCAGGATTGTCTTAGAAATATAAAGTGCGACAGATCATGTTGCGATAATGTAATTAATTTTAAATTTGGCAAGTAAATGAAAAGTGTATTTGACTCCTCCGATGGGGGGAAATCAGTACCGGAAAAGTGTCTGCATATTGGGTTGATATTATGGCCCCGTTATTCACTCCTGGCCGTCTCCGGATTGCTGGAGGCGCTGCGTTATGCAGCGAAAGCTCAGGATAAATTAGCATTTAAAATCAGCCTGATAAGTGAATTTCCTGATATCCCGATTATCAGCAATGCAGGGATTATCATGAGACCGGATTCCACCCATGCGCCGCCGGACAGTTTTAACTAACTTGCTGTTATCGGCGGTGAATTGCAATATCTGGACTTAGGGTATCAGGGGGATAAAGCGTATCTGGCACATGCCCACCATGCCGGGGTTCCGCTCATTGGCATTGGCACCGGCAGTTTTGTCCTCGCACAGGAAGGATTGCTGAATGAACGACGAGCGTCCATCCATCCTTTCCACCTTGATACATTTCGGCAGGCTTTCCCGCTGGTTTATGCTGAGCAAGGGTATGATTTCATCGACGATGGCGATGTGCTGACCTGCCCGGGCGGTATTTCCACCCTGACGCTGGCAACTGAGCTTATCCGCGCCCATGCCGGGGATGATATCGCCAGCACCACCTGTCAGCGTTTGTCGCTCGTTCCGCATGAAATTGCCACCCCACGTCCGGCGAATCTTGCGCTTATCCCTGACTCGCGGTTGCGCCGCGCCGTCATGCTGATTGAACAGTTCCTGACCCGGCCGCTCACCACCGCCGGGCTTGCGCGAGAAGTGGCATTGAGTGAACGCCAGCTCAACCGCCTGTTCCACGCAGAATTCGGCAAAACGGCCCGCGAATTTATCCGCAGCGCCAGGCTGCGCTATGCTTGCTGGCTGCTGAAGAACTCACAGCAAAGCGTGACGGATATTGCGCAGCGGATGGGATTCAGCGACTGCGCGCACTTTATTCGTCATTTCCAGACGGAGTATGGTTGTACGCCTGGCGTGTGGCGCACGTCGCAGAGCTGAATATCATTACATTGCTGCCCTGAAACTTTACTCAACCGGAATATCACCATGAAAATAGAAGCCGCACACCCCTCGCAATTTGAACGCCTCGTCGCAGTCTGGGAGTCGTCAGTTCGCGCCACGCACCGCTTTTTGCAGGAAAGCGATATCGCGGCGCTGCGTCCGTTATTGCTCAACGCATATTTGCCTAATCTCAGGGTTGTGATTGCCCGGGATGACGTGGGTATTATTCACGGCTTTTTGGGCGTGGATAAAAATCGCATTGAAATGCTGTTTGTGGATGATGCGAGCCGGGGGAGGGGTATTGGGAAAATGCTGCTGCAATATGCCATCGCAGAATTCGGCGTAAATGAAGTGGATGTGAACGAGCAGAATCCGCAGGGGGTGGCGTTTTATCGTCATATGGGGTTTGAGCAGGTCGGGCGCTCGGCACTGGACGGGCAGGGGAATCCGTTTCCGCTGTTGCATATGCGGTTGAGTGGACAGGCTTAACGCCCTCTTCTGTAAAAGAGGGAGCCTGCAAGCTAGTTACTGGTTATTTGCCCGATAATTACGCCGCGCAATTTTTCGCCATCAAAGTAATAAGAGACGGTATTGTTCTGAACAAATCCATCCTGTACAGGTGTCTCCTGATAAAGCAGGATCTTTTTTCTGTTGCCGATTGCTTTTTTGCCGAACAATTCAACTAAATCCCCGTGAGTGGCATTTAACAATGGAACGCCAGAGACTGAGACACTGACTCGTTCCGTTGTATTCACACACTCTTTATGGATGCCATCCCTGGATATGGCTAGCGCAGTTAACAGCCCTGCACCCATTTCGTTATCTGAAATGAACCAATAATTGGTGCCATCGTCGTCATGAAGGCAGATCCAGTGCGCGGAGCTGTCTTTCTCCACGTATGTACTGAAAATCTGAGACAGATGAGTAACTTCCATCTGAACCGTTTTCTTGCCGATCGTGATGGTCGGGGAAAGGGGCACTATGGTTGAAATTTCCGTCAGCGAGCCGTCTTCATCGTAATACTGTGTTGCGAAGCCGGTCATTTCAGATGCTGAGACGTGCGAACTGACTGCAACGAGTAATGGCAATGAACAAATTAAACGCTTCATTTGACAATCAACACCGTATCGTTGCTTTTCCAGATGCTTCTTCTCGCACTCAAAGGAGCAATAATGCAGCCCTCTGAAGAGTCATCAGGGTGCAAACTGCTTTTGCCATGAATTTTAAATGAGTCTCTGCCACACATATCATTTGTCGAGTAGGGCGTGAGGCTGAGGGTATATTTTCCTGTGTGGGCAGAATTATGAGGGGAACCAATTGTGTATTTCCCTCGAGGTAGAGGCCCACTGTTTTTTACACATTCTTGAGATGGATCGTTTTTGTAACCACTTGCTCCTGCATAATCTGCATCGAACTGATAAACACCATCAAGATAAAATTTGTGCTCTTTTACATTATATTCCCAGGACATACTTTCTCCTTAAGCGCGTTCCTTCCAGGTATCAGAATGAATGATGTTTCCATCTATGTAATGCCATGTTATTTTTTCATATGTTAGATCTACATATTCACAATGTGTATAGCGTTCGTTTTGCGGTAGTTTAATGTCAAACATGAGTGGTTCAATTTGAACTACTCTTGCATTTCTAAAGTTGTCTTAAAGTAAGCCTCTTCGAGCCCGTTATAGTTGATCCTGTAAAATATAAATTCTGCTCTTGTTAGTGTTTGTCCAGTGCTCAAGGCCTTGTATAGATATGAGGATGAGGAATCAATCTCTTTCATGAATGCATAGGTGCTACAAATACGTTTTGAAGTGATTTTTCCGGAGAATTTCTCTATAGGTTGTTCTATTGAATGCATAAATTCAATCACTTCTATTGAGCCTTCGCGATCCTTTATATCGACAGATCCATTAATCTTCCGGCCTGCATCGTCCTCAAGCCATAAGTAAACAGGTATAGCCATCTCAATCTCCTTTTATAGACTGAGGGAAACTACGCTTCATTATGGATTTAAATTGTGACATTTATTTCAAAATAGAAAATAAAATAAAATATGGAAGTGGGACTTAAAATTGCTCTTTGCGATGTATAAGTTTCTCAAATATATTTCCAAAAATTATAACATTGAATTATGATTTCGTTGCCATCGTAAGATAAATGCTAAGTAAAAATAGCATCAGGTATTGAAATGATGAATGTCATCAAATATTGAACTTGTAAGTTAGCATTACATGTTGGGTTCGATTGCTTTTTGGATGTTATGGAAGAAATCTGGCATTCTATATTGTTTTTTATGTTGGCTGCATGCCCAGCAGCCAACTTGATAACAGCGGGAACGGTTATGATAATTGCAGGCTCGCCAGCGTGTTCTCGATCTGGCATAACTTTGCTTTAGTGCGTTTGTAATCGTCCAGAATCCTTTGCTCCTGCTCGTTATACGCTACCAGAACGATGCACCCTTTCATGACCTTTACCGTGACCTGCTGTCCGGTATCAAAACCCGCCGCGCGCAGCCACTTGCCGGAAAGGATGATTTTCGGCGTAGATTTGTCGTAAACATTCGGGCGGTATCCCACAATTAACGAACGCTCGGTTCCGGATTGGTCGGTGTCTGGGGTAGAATGCGAATCAGCCATAATCAACTCCTTGATAGTTGGTGAGGTTAGACGCCCTTTAGTGCTCCAACACTGCTGGGCGTTGTCAAAATTCCGAATCCATGTGGTAGGTACCACGTGCGAATAAATTAACCGAAGTGGTACCTACCATGCAAGAGAAAAAGAAACCAAATTTTGACCGCACTAAGAGCACGATGAAGAACATACGTTTCGAGGATGAGCTTTTGGAGCAGATCGAGAAGGCGGCGGGGAAAGGGAATTTTAGTAAATGGGTGAAGGAGGCTTGTAGGTTAAGATTATTATCTAGCCAAAGAGAGTAGTAAATATGGAAATATTAATTGATGAATCAGGTTCATTTACTCCTGAAAGTGAACTAGAAAATTCTTGGAGTGTAGTTGCTGCTTATATTTGTCCGGAAACTGAAAAAAGGAAATATAGGAATGCCCTCAATAATTTAAAAAAAAGGAATGGTTTGGGCAGACAAGAGATAAAATTAGTTAACATTAGTGAAAGTAACTATATTTTGTTTCTTCAAGAAATTTCGCAGCTGAACGGTAGTCTTTTTTGTGTTGTAACAGACTCATATTATAATAATAAAAGCTTTATCGAAAATCATAAAGATACGCATGTGAAAACCATAGTAAATAGTATTGAGCAGATGCGTTATCACGAGGGAAAACTTGCTCAACATTTGATGGCAAAAGAATTATTGTCTGTATCTCTCCCACTTTATATTCAGTTGATGTGCCAAATAAGATTAGTGCATACAATAATCTCCCAATCTGTAAATTACTATGCACAACGACAACCACAGACGTTAAAAAAATTCAAATGGCGTTTAGATCAAAAACAGCCGTCTCACAAAACTAAGTATGAGTTGATATTTGAAAAATTTTCACCAGCTTTGTTGCAAATGTATACCCTTGAAAACCCTTTAGGTATAGTGAATGGTTTTAACTATAAATATATGAGAGAGTTTATTTATAATGAAGGAGAGATACCTAATTATCTGATCGAGAAAAAAACATCCTTAGCTAATAGCCGCGCTTTTAACATCCAAAAAATATTACGGGATGACATTAGCTATGAGGATTCAATGAAAAATGACGGTTTGCAAGTTATAGATCTTTTGGCTTCTGGTATGCGTAAGCTTTTAAAAATGAGATTTGCAGATAATACTTTAATAGCCAATCTACTCGGCAGTCTCATGATACAGCAGCAATATAATAATCCGCCCATAGACATAATTGTTTTCGATGAAAAATCTGCTGCTTTAAGAAAAGAATTAGATGAGCTTGTAAAAATATTAATTAAAAACTCAAAACGAATGATACGTTGAAGTAGGTAAAATATTTGGCGGAAGATCACAGGAGTCGAACCTGCCCGGGAACGCTGGCGCCCCCAACTGGATTTGAAGTCCAGCCACCTCACCGGAGATGACGATCTTCCGCGCCTGCATTGCTACATGGAGGCGGGGCGCATTATAGCTACTTTCAGGCATTTACCACATACCCCACACCACTTTTTTCACCTCTCTTTTGACCTTAACCCCCCGGTTTCAGCTAATTCTTAAGAAAATCCTCAGGTTAGCATTTCGTGCTCATCAACTTTTATCCCGATCACAAAAAACAAGAAACGTAATCTCTTAACCAGAAAACGCAATACCCGCTCCTGAAACAATGGTTTAAAACCAATGCAACCGGTCTCAGCGCCCCCTACAGCGTGAAGGATAAAAATATGAGCGAAGTACTGTCAGTAAAAGAGAAGATTGGCTACGGCATGGGAGACGCCGCCAGCCATATCATTTTTGATAACGTCATGCTTTATATGATGTTTTTCTACACCGATATTTTTGGTATTCCCGCCGGGTTTGTCGGCACCATGTTCCTGCTGGCCCGCGCGCTGGATGCGATCTCCGACCCGTGCATGGGGCTGATTGCCGACCGCACCCGCAGCCGCTGGGGCAAGTTCCGTCCATGGATTTTGTTTGGCGCTATCCCGTTCGGCATCGTCTGCGTGCTGGCGTATACCACGCCGGACCTGAGCCTCAACGGCAAAATGGTTTACGCCGCCATCACCTACACGCTGCTGACCCTGCTCTATACCGTGGTCAACATCCCGTACTGCGCGCTGGGCGGCGTGATCACCAACGACCCGACGCAGCGTATCTCCCTTCAGTCGTGGCGCTTTGTGCTGGCGACGGCGGGCGGCATGCTCTCCACGGTGCTGATGATGCCGCTGGTGAACCTGATTGGCGGCGACGATAAAGCGTTCGGCTTCCAGGGCGGGATCGCCGTGCTGTCGGTGGTCGCGTTCCTGATGCTGGCGTTCTGCTTCTTCACCACCAAAGAGCGCATCCAGGTGCCGCCGAGCACCACCTCCATGCGTGAAGATCTGCGTGATATCTGGCAAAACGACCAGTGGCGCATCGTCGGCGTGCTGACCATACTCAACATCCTCGCCGTCTGCGTGCGCGGCGGCGCGATGATGTACTACTGCACCTGGATCATGGGCTCGCCGGAAGTGTTCGTCGCGTTCCTGACGACCTACTGCGTCGGCAACCTGATTGGCTCCGCGCTGGCAAAACCGCTCACCGACTGGAAGTGCAAGGTCAGCATTTTCTGGTGGACCAACGCCGCGCTGGCGGTGGTCAGCGTGGCGATGTTCTTCGTGCCGATGCATGCCACCGTGCTGATGTTCGGCTTCATCTTCGTTATCGGCGTGCTGCACCAGCTGGTGACGCCGATTCAGTGGGTAATGATGTCCGATACCGTCGACTACGGCGAATGGACCAACGGCAAACGTCTGACCGGCATCAGCTTTGCGGGCACGCTGTTCGTGCTGAAGCTCGGCCTGGCGCTGGGCGGGGCGATGATCGGCTGGATGCTGGCAGGCGGCGGCTACGACGCGGCGGCCAAAACCCAGAACAGCGCGACCATCAGTATCATTATCGGCCTGTTTACGCTGGCACCAGCGATCTGCTACGTGCTGAGCGCCATCATCGCCAAACGCTACTACACGCTGAAAACCCCCTTCCTGACCAAAATCCTGCGCGAGCTGGCGCAGGGTGCGCGCCGCAATCAGCAGGAGTTTGAAAACCTGCCGGTCAGTAAAGAATTGCAGAACTAAGAGGACGAAAGCATGAAAATCAGTGATGGAAACTGGCTTATTCAACCGGGCCTGAACGTGACGTATCCGGTTCAGGTGTTCGACGTGGAGCAGCAGGGCAATGACCTGGTGGTGTATGTGGCGCCGCGTGACGTGCGCGAACGCACCTGGCAGCTCGACACGTTGATGTTCACGGTGCGCCTGTTTGCCCCGCAGGAAGGGATTGTCGGGGTGCGCATTGAGCACTTCCAGGGCGCGCTGAATAAAGGCCCGCACTATCCGCTGAACGTTCTGAAAGACGTGAAGGTAGAGATTGAAAACAACGCCGAGTTTGCCGAGCTGAAAAGCGGCAGCGTCAGCGTGCGCGTCACCAAAGGCGAGTTCTGGGCGCTGGATTTCCTGCGCAACGGCCAGCGCATTACCGGCAGCCAGCTGAAAAACAACGGCTACGTACAGGACAGCAATACCGATCGCAACTATGTGTTTGAACGTCTGGATCTGGGCGTGGGGGAAACGGTCTACGGCCTGGGCGAGCGCTTCACCGCCCTGGTGCGCAACGGTCAGACGGTCGAGACCTGGAACCGCGACGGGGGCACCAGCACCGAGCAGTCCTACAAAAACATCCCGTTCTACCTGACCAACCGCGGCTACGGCGTGCTGGTGAATCACCCGGAAAACGTCTCGTTTGAAGTCGGCTCCGAGAAAGTGTCCAAAGTGCAGTTCAGCGTGGAAGGGGAATATCTCGAGTACTTTGTGATCGACGGCCCGACGCCGAAAGAAGTGCTGAACCGCTATACCCGCTTCACTGGCCGTCCGGCGCTGCCGCCTGCGTGGTCGTTCGGCCTGTGGCTCACCACCTCGTTCACCACCAACTACGACGAAGCCACGGTGAACAGCTTTATCGACGGCATGGCCGAGCGCGACCTGCCGCTGCACGTCTTCCACTTCGACTGCTTCTGGATGAAGGCCTTCCAGTGGTGCGACTTCGAGTGGGACCCGGTGACCTTCCCGGATCCGGAAGGGATGATCCGCCGCCTGAAAGAGAAAGGGCTGAAGGTCTGCGTGTGGATCAACCCGTACATCGGCCAGAAATCGCCGATCTTCCGGGAGTTGAAAGAGAAGGGCTATCTGCTCAAGCGTCCGGACGGCTCCCTCTGGCAGTGGGACAAATGGCAGCCGGGGCTGGCGATCTACGACTTCACCAACCCGGACGCGTGCCGGTGGTACGCCGACAAGTTGAAAGGCCTGGTGGAGATCGGAGTCGACTGCTTCAAGACCGATTTCGGCGAGCGTATCCCGACGGACGTCCAGTGGTTTGACGGTTCCGATCCGCAGAAGATGCACAACCATTACGCCTACATCTATAACGAGCTGGTGTGGAACGTGCTGAAAGAGACGGTGGGAGAAGAAGAGGCGGTGCTGTTTGCCCGCTCCGCGTCCGTGGGTGCGCAACAGTTCCCGGTACACTGGGGCGGCGACTGCTACGCCAACTATGAATCGATGGCCGAAAGCCTGCGCGGCGGGCTGTCGATTGGGCTGTCCGGCTTCGGGTTCTGGAGCCACTATATCGGCGGGTTCGAAAACACCGCTCCGGCGCACGTCTACAAACGCTGGTGCGCGTTCGGGCTGTTCTCCAGCCACAGCCGCCTGCACGGCAGCAAATCCTACCGCGTGCCGTGGGCGTACGATGACGAGTCCTGCGACGTGGTGCGCCACTTCACGCAGCTGAAATGCCAGCTGATGCCGTACCTGTATCGTCAGGCGGCTCTGGCGCGTGAGTTCGGCACGCCGATGCTGCGGGCGATGATGCTGGAGTTCCCGGACGATCCGGCGTGTGACTATCTTGACCGTCAGTACATGCTGGGGGATTCAATGATGGTGGCGCCGGTGTTCTCCGAGGCGGGCGACGTGCAGTTCTGGCTGCCGGAAGGGCGCTGGACGCACCTGTGGCACAACGACGAAATTCAGGGCAGCCGCTGGCATAAGCAGCAGCACGATTTCATGAGCCTGCCGGTCTATGTGCGCGACAACACGCTGCTGGCGCTCGGCAATAATAACCAGAAGCCGGACTATGCGTGGCATGAGGGGACAGCCTTCCAGCTCTTCAACCTGAGCGATGGCGCAACGGCGGTGAGTGAAGTGCCTGCGGCGGACGGTTCCGTGTTGTTTACGCTGAAGGCGTCACGTCAGGGCGACGTCGTGACCTTTACCGGCACGGGAGATGCGCAAAACTGGTCGGTGTGCTTGCGCAACGTGCAGAAGGTCGGCGGCGTAAAAGGCGGTTCACATGCGGGCAGCGAGTGGGGTGTGGTGGTGAAAGCCGAGGGGGATGAGGTGATGGTTCACCTCTGAGCTGGAAAAATGCCCGGTGGCGCTTCGCTTACCGGGCCTACATGAGATCGTAGGCCGGGTAAGGCGAAGCCGCCACCCGGCTATTTACTGTGCCGGAGCCACCGTCGACACCACACCACCCGTCATCGTCTGTTGCACCTGCTGTTTATCCATATTCACCGCGCTCAGCTTCCCGTTCACCGTCGGCTTCAGCGGCGCATTCGCCTGCACGCTGCCGCTGGCGGTGAGCTGAATATTGCCGTCGCCCGTAATCGGCAGCGCTGGCCAGCCCCACTGCTGCAAGACGTTGAGTGGTACACCGCGCCCGTTCAGGCTCACGGTGGTCTGCCGCTGCGGCAGCTGTGAAACCGTGGCGGTCGCCTCCAGGATCCCTTTCTCGGTAAAGGCGCTCAGATCGGTAATATTTACCGTTGCGGCGTTGGCATTCAGCGCCAGCGACGGGCGACGCACGTCGACGCGGTTAAAGGTCGCTGCCGCCCCGTTGAGGGTTGCGTTACCGCCCCACACGCCCCACTTGTGATCCTGCGCCAGCCGCAAATTAGCGCCATAACCGTCGAGGGAGGTGATCTGCCACGGGAACGCCGGATCGATGTCGATCACCAGGTTGCGGCTCAGGCCGAATTTTTTCAGCGTCACGCTGTTCAGCCATGCCGGGAGCGGGTCCATCCACAGCGTTTTCCAGTTTTCCGGAAGCGTATATTCCAGCCCGGCAATCGCAACGTCGTCCAGCACCAGCGCCTGACCATCGCGCAGCCAGTTGCCGGAGGTGCGCACCATGCCCCCTTCCCAGCGGGAGGTGAACTGACGCAGCGCAATGCCCTGCGGGGAGAATTCCGCATTCAGGATAGGGTCAAACAGATGCAGCGAGCCGTAGATAAATTCGCTGGCGTTCATGGATAACCGTCCCTCCTGGCTTTGCCAGTCACCTTTACTCAGGGTGAGGTTACGCAGGCTGAGATCGAGGTCGGTTACCGCCCAGTCTGGCCCCTGTAGACGGGCATCGGTCACTTCCAGCCGCCCAATCTGTAACGAAGGCAGGGTGGAGAGAGGGGCGAAGAAATCCAGCAGCGATTTGTCGCTTTGCAGGCGGATCTCATTCAGACGCAGGGTGTTGATAACCCAGCCACCGTCGGCATTACGCAGAGCCGAGCCCGTAAGCGAGCCGCGCGCCATATCGGCACCGATGGTATTCAGCGCCACCCCTTTGCCGTTGAGTTGTCCCTGAATCAGCACGTTGTTGGCCGGTATGCCGTTGAGGGTGAGCGACCCGGCGCTCATCTGGATTTGCGCATTTTTCCCCAGTACGTTCCCCGCCTCGGGCTGCCACGGGCTGACGCCGCCGGTCACCTTTTGCGCACTGAGATCCCACTCCGTATTCGGGCTGTTAAAGGCCATGTTATTCAGTTGCAGACGGTCGGCCTGGAACGGCAGCGGCGCCGTCTGCGGCGATAAATTCAGCGTGCCATCGAACAGGGTGATGGCATCCATATGCAGCGGGTCGGTGATCTGGCGGCTGCTTAAGCCAATATCCACTTTTTTAGCGACCAGCGTGGCCGGTTTGCCATCTCGTCCGAAGGTAACGTTTTCCAGAAGGATGTGAGAAGGGGATGAAAAGCGGTGATCCATCAGGTCAAAGTTGAGCTCGTAATCGGTATTCACCGTGATCCAGCTGCTGACCTGCGATGCGCCCCAGCGGGTCTGGAGCAGAAAATAAAAGGCGAGCACTACAATGAGCAGGGCTACCAGAAGATAGATAAGCAGCTTTCCAATAAATTTCATGGTCTTCCCTCCCGCGAAACGCACATAAGGGTGTTATGCACGATTTATGCGCAATGCTCAAGGCGGGAATGGTGTAAAGAGATGTCACGGCAGGCATTGACAGCCTGCCGTGTGGGGATCAGTTCTTTTCAGGCGGGAAAATGAGATTCAGCACGATAGCGGTAATACCGCCCGCGGCGATGCCGGAAGAGAGCAGGTTTTTCACCCAGTCCGGGGCAAACTGCAAAATCATCGGCTGCTGGGAGACGCCAAGCCCTACGGCGAGAGACAGCGCAATAATCATGATTGCGCGGCGGTTCAGCGGCTCGCGGGAGACGATACGCACGCCGGAGGCCGCGATGGTACCGAACATGACCAGCGTCGCGCCGCCCAGCACCGGCTCGGGAATGTGCTGTACAAATCCGCTTACCGCCGGGAACAGGCCGAGGACCACGAGCATCAGCGCCACCACGAAGCCCACGTAGCGGCTGGCCACGCCGGTCAGCTGGATCACGCCGTTGTTCTGGCCGAAGCAGGAGTTCGGGAAGGTGTTGAACACCGCCGAGACAAACGAGTTCAGTCCGTTCGCCAGCACGCCACCTTTAAGACGTTTCATGTACAGCGGGCCGGAGACCGGCTGCTCGGACACGTCGGAGGTGGCGGTGATATCGCCAATGGTTTCCAGCGAGGTAATCATAAAGACCAGCATCAGCGGCAGGAGCAGACTCCAGTCAATGCCCAGGCCATAGTAGAGCGGCGTTGGCACGGTAATCAACGCGCTGTTGGTTGGGGTGGTGTTTTCCGGGAGCATACCCAGCGCCCACGCCAGCAGGTAACCGGCCGCCATGGCGATCACCAGCGATGCCACGCGCAGGTACGGGTTACGCTGACGGTTAAGCAGAATAATGATCGCCAGCACCACGCCTGCCAGCAGCAGGTTTTTCGGCGCACCGAAGGTATGGTCGCTCATTGCCGCGTAGCCGCCCCCGATGGAGGTCAGACCCACCTGAATCAGCGACAGGCCGATAATCATCACCACCACGCCGGAGACCAGCGGGGTGATCACCCGGCGCGCCAGGTGCAGAACGCGGGAGATGAACATCTCTGTGCAGCTTGCCAGCATCAGGGTGCCGAAAAGCGCCGCCATCATCGTCGGGACATCTGCGCCGCCGGTTTTCAGTGCCGTACCGCCCATGATCAGCGGCGCCACAAAGTTAAAGCTGGTGCCCTGAATCGACAGCAAACCTGAACCCACCGGACCCCAGGCTTTAATTTGAATGATGGAGGCCACGCCGGAAGCGAACAGAGACATACTGATGATGTGTTGCGTATCCTGCGCCGGTAACCCTAGCGCCTGGCAAATCAGCAGAGCCGGCGTGATGACCGCAACGAACATCGCCAGCAGGTGCTGGCAGGCGGCAAACAGGGTTTGAGGCAGCGGGGGACGATCTTCAAGGCGGTAAATCAGTTCGCTGTTTTGCTTCTGCGCAATCGGTTGCGCATCAGAAGACTCCAGAGTGTTAAAAGACATCGGCGGCAATCCCACGGTGGAAAAGCGGGCATTTTAGCTGACCACCTGGTAAAAGCAAACGATTGCCAGCAAAAAAAAGAGAGAAAATCTGCCGGTGTGAGCAGCTTTTCTACAACGAACAGCAAAAAAAAATTACACTTTTCGCGCCGGCGGCTCATGACGAGCATCACCCGGCCCAGGATAACGCCGCGTGTGTATGGAATACGCGCATAACAGGAGCCTTTTATGATTCATCTCGATACGTTGTCGACCCTTGTTGCCGCAACGCTGGTTCTTCTGCTTGGTCGCAAGCTGGTACACAGTGTTTCCTTTCTGAAAAAGTACACCATTCCTGAACCCGTCGCCGGTGGTTTGCTGGTGGCGCTGGCCCTGCTGGTACTGAAAAAAAAAGCATGGGCTGGGAAATCGATTTTGATATGTCCCTGAAAGATCCGTTGATGCTGGCCTTCTTTGCCACTATCGGCCTGAACGCTAACCTCGCAAGCCTGCGTTCGGGTGGCAAGGTGCTGGGCGTGTTTCTGATTGTTGTGGTGGGCCTGCTTCTGATGCAAAACGCCATCGGCATCGGTATGGCGTCATTGCTGGGGCTGGATCCGCTGATGGGTCTGCTGGCGGGGTCGATTACCCTGTCAGGTGGCCACGGAACGGGCGCGGCGTGGAGCAAGCTGTTCATCGAACGCTATGGCTTTGAAAACGCAACGGAAGTGGCGATGGCCTGCGCGACCTTTGGCCTAGTGCTTGGCGGGCTGATTGGCGGCCCGGTGGCGCGCTATCTGGTGAAACACTCCACCACGCCGGAAGGCAGGCCAGACGATGAAATGGTGCCGACCGCATTTGAAAAACCGGACGTTGGCCGTAGTATCACCTCGCTGGTGATGATTGAAACCATCGCCATGATTGCTATCTGCCTCACCGTGGGCAAAATCGTTGCGCAATGGCTGGCGGGAACGGCTTTCGAACTGCCAACCTTTGTCTGCGTGCTGTTTATCGGGGTGATCCTGAGCAACGGTCTGGCGCAGATGGGCTTCTACCGCGTCTTTGAGCGCGCAGTGTCCGTGCTGGGGAACGTCAGCCTGTCGCTGTTCCTGGCGATGGCGCTGATGAGCCTCAAGCTGTGGGAACTGGCCTCGCTGGCGCTGCCGATGGTGGCGATCCTGGCGGTACAGGCCGTGTTTATGGCGCTGTATGCCATCTTTGTTACCTGGCGCATGATGGGCAAAAACTATGATGCGGCGGTACTGGCAGCGGGCCACTGTGGGTTTGGACTGGGGGCAACGCCAACGGCCATCGCAAACATGCAGGCGATCACTGAACGGTTCGGTCCGTCGCACATGGCGTTTCTGGTGGTGCCGATGGTGGGGGCATTCTTCATTGATATCGTCAACGCGCTGGTCATTAAGCTCTACCTGATGCTGCCGATGTTTGGCTGATCGTCAGGCGTTGGAATACCGCTCGGTTTCCGGCATCCAGCGTTCAATTAACGCTGCCGCCTGTTCGGGGTAGCGTTCATGAATATGACGCGCAAGGCGTTGTACTTCGGGGATCATGGCCTGATCGCGCAACAAATCCGCCACTTTAAATTCGGCGTTACCCGTCTGACGCGTGCCCAGCAGTTCACCCGGGCCGCGGATCTCCAGATCTTTTTGCGCAATGACGAAGCCGTCATTGCTGTCGCGTAATACCTGCAAACGCATCTGCGCGGTTTTCGACAGCGGGGCTTTGTAGAGCAGCACGCAGTGAGAGGCGATCGCGCCACGCCCCACGCGGCCTCGTAGCTGGTGGAGCTGCGCCAGGCCCAGGCGCTCCGGGTTCTCAATAATCATCAGGCTGGAGTTCGGCACGTCCACGCCCACTTCGATAACCGTGGTCGCAACGAGTAAATGCAGTTCACCCTGTTTGAACGACTGCATCACCGCCTGCTTTTCGGCAGGCTTCATGCGCCCGTGAACCAGACCGACGTTCAGCTCCGGCAGGGCGAGCTTTAACTCTTCCCATGTGGCTTCGGCAGCCTGCGCTTCCAGCAGCTCAGACTCTTCAATCAGGGTACAGACCCAGTAAGCCTGACGTCCTTCGTGGGTGCAGGCGTTGCGCACGCGGTCAATGATGTCGCTGCGGCGCGTGTCCGGAATGGCGACCGTTGTCACCGGCGTACGACCCGGGGGGAGTTCGTCGATGGTGGAGGTATCCAGATCGGCATAGGCCGTCATCGCCAGGGTGCGCGGAATCGGCGTGGCGGTCATGATCAGCTGATGCGGGTGGAAGCCCTGTTGCAGACCTTTCTCCCACAACGCCAGACGCTGATGAACACCAAAGCGGTGCTGTTCGTCGATAATCACCAGCGCCAGGCCGTTAAACTGCACCTGTTCCTGGAAAATAGCGTGCGTGCCGACAATCATCTGCACCTGCCCGCTGGCTATCGCCTCCTGCTGCGCAAGGCGCGCTTTGCCCTTCTGCTTCCCGGCCAGCCAGCCCACTTCAATTCCCAGCGGGGCAAACCAGTTACGGAAATTGTTGGCGTGCTGCTCGGCCAGCAGTTCCGTCGGTGCCATCAGCGCCACCTGCTTGCCGTGGGCGATAGCGCGCAAAGCGGCCAGCGCGGCGACCAGCGTTTTACCGGAACCCACATCGCCCTGCACCAGGCGCATCATCGGCACATCCAGCGCCATATCGCGTTCGATCTCGGCGGTCACCCGCGCCTGGGCGCCGGTGGGTTTAAACGGCAGTGAGGCCAGCAGCTTATCTTTGAGCTCATCACGCTGGCTTAATGGCTGCGCGTGGAAACGCTGCGCACCTGCGCGCAGGGCCAGCATGCTCAGGTTGTGAGCCAGTAATTCCTCAAGGATAAGACGCCGTTGGGCGGGGTGTTTACCGCTCTCTAAATCAACAAGCTGAAGCGTTGGCGGTGGGCGGTGCAGGGTGCGCAACGCCTCTGGCAGGCTCATCATGCCCTGCGCCAGCTCCGGCGGCAGCAGCTCGTTAATGGCGCAGGTATCGAGCAGCTCCAGCGCCTGGTCGGTGAGCTTGCGCAGCGTAGCCTGCTTAATGCCTTCAGTGGTTGGATAGACCGGCGTGAGCGTCTCCTGTAGCTCAGGTGAGCTGAGATCGCCCTGCACGCGGTATTCCGGGTGGATCATCTCCGCGCCGTATTTGCCCCGTTTGGCTTCACCGTACGCAAGTACGCGTCGTCCAGTGGCAAGGCTGTTTTTCATTGCCGCATTGAAGTTGAAAAAGCGCATGGTAAGAATACCGGTGCCGTCGCTGATCTGGCAGGTCATCATCCTGCGTCCGCCAAAGGTGATGTTGCAGTTCAGCACTTCCCCTTCAACGGTGGCGTAAATAGCGGGCAGCAGATCGCCAATTTTATAAAGCTGAGTACGGTCTTCGTAACGCAGGGGGAGGTGGAGCAGGAGATCCTGCACGGTGTGCAGGCCAATCTTCGCCAGTTTACTGCTTTGTGCCGCGCCCACGCCCGTCAGGCTGTTGAGCGGTATAGCGTCCAGCAGGCGGCCTTTCATGATTTATCCCGCGTACTGCATGGTGGACCACCACTCGGCATCGGCTTCAATTTCGCCCTGCGCGTTGACGTGGGGGTAAGGCAATTTCTTCTGCTTCGCAACGCGAGCCAGCACCGGATAGCCACCTTCAAACAGCAGGCGCTGCTGCTCCTCTTCCGGCAGCATGCTGTTGCTGCGCTCGTACATTCCGGCATTCTGACGCTGGCGCTGCGCTTCATACAGGATCAGCGCTGAGGCGACCGACACGTTGAGTGACTGGACCATGCCAATCATCGGAATGATGATGTCCCGATCGGCCAAATCCAGTGCTTCCTGCGTGATCCCCGTTTTCTCCTGGCCCATTAAAATACAGGTCGGACGGGTGTAGTCGATCTCACGGAAATCCACGGCTTTAGCAGAGAGGTTGGTTGCCAGAACCTGCATGCCACGCCCTTTCAGGTGCGAGACCGCTTCACCAATAGTCTGGTGAGTTTTCACGGATACCCAGCTGTTGCTGCCTGCGGCGGTGGAGGCCATGGTACGCATACGTGCGCCTGGCCAGACGGCGTGGACTTCATGCACGCCGACGGCATCTGCGGTGCGGACGATAGCAGAGACGTTATGAGGTTTATGGACCTGCTCCATGCAGACCGTCAGATCAGGCTGCCGCCTGGCGAGCATTTCGCAGATTCGCTCGTAACGTTTTGAATTCATAATGCTAGTTTCGGTTACGGGTGACTTTAATGACATCCGGCATCACGCGGATCTTACGCATAATATTTGCCAGATGCACGCGGTCACGGGCGGTCAGGCGAATAAAGGCGCTGTAAACGCGGCCATCTTTTTCTTCCGTATTCAGGCTTTGAATGTTGGACGAGGCCGTGTTAATCGCTGCCGTCAGGTTCGCCAGTGCACCCTGGTGGTTGAACATATCCACCTTGATTTCAGTGATAAATTCCTGCGCCGTCTCTTTATCCCACTCGACCGCCATGAACTTCTCAGGCTCTTTCTGATAGCCACGGATGTTACGGCAGGATTCGTGGTGGATCACCAGCCCTTTACCCGGGCTGACGTGCGCAATAATCGGGTCGCCAGGGATAGGACGGCAGCATTTGGCGAAGGTGATGAGCACACCGTCAGCGCCTTTGATCGGCAGGTGACCATGATTTTGCGTGGTGGCAGGAACGGCTGTCGTTTCACCTTGTTGCAGGTTCTTCGCCACGACCACGCTCATGGCGTTGCCGAGACCAATCTCTGCCAGCAGGTCATCCAGCGAGGCGAGCTTCATACGCTCCAGCTCATGCTGAATGTTTTCTGGCGGGATCTCTGCCAGTTTGCGGCTGCCACCCAGCGCGTGATTGAGCAGACGACGCCCCAGGCTAACGGAGTCGTCGCGCTTAAGGTTTTTCAGCAGCTGGCGGATTTTTGCGCGCGCTTTTGAGCTCACGACAAAGTTCAGCCAGGCGGCGTTAGGACGTGCCCCCGGCGCGGTAATGATCTCCACCGTCTGTCCGCTGAAGAGCGGCTGCGACAGCGGATAAGGCTGCCTGTCGACGCGGGCACCTACGCAGGCATGGCCGATATCGGTATGCACGGCGTAAGCGAAGTCGACCGGTGTCGCGCCCGCAGGCAGTTCGACAATGCGCCCTTCCGGCGTGAAAACGTAAATCTCATCCGGGAAGAGATCGGATTTAACGCTCTCGATAAATTCAAACGAGCTACCTGCGCTCTGTTGCAGCTCCAGCAGGCTCTGCATCCAGCGCTGGGCGCGGATTTGCGCGGTGGTGCTGCTTTCACCACCGTGCTCTTTATAGGCCCAGTGTGCCGCGACACCCATTTCCGCCATCTGATCCATGTCTTCGGTACGAATTTGCACCTCAACCGGAACGCCGTGCGGGCCAATCATCGAGGTGTGCAAAGACTGGTATCCGTTCGCTTTTGGAATGGCGATGTAATCTTTGACGCGCCCCGGGCGTGGCTTGTACAGGCTATGCATCTGCCCCAGCACGCGGTAGCAGGTGTCCGAGTCGTGGACGATCACGCGGAATGCGTAGATATCCATGATCGAGTGAAAACGCTGCTCTTTGAGCACCATTTTGCAGTAGATAGAGTACAAATGCTTTTCGCGACCGCTCACGCGGCACGGAATGCCCGCTTCCTGCAAACGCCCTTCGATTTCAGAGAGGATCTTTTGAATCATCTCTTTACGGTTACCGCGAGCGGCTTTCACCACCTCTTTAATCACGCGATAGCGGTTCGGGTACAACGCCTCAAAACCCAGCTCTTCCAGCTCGGTTTTAATGTGATGAATACCTAAACGGTGCGCCAGCGGACTGTAGATTTCGAGGGTTTCACGGGCGATGCGGCGACGTTTATCCGGGCGAAGTGAGCCCAGCGTGCGCATATTGTGGGTGCGGTCAGCGAGTTTGATGAGGATGACGCGGATATCCTGCACCATCGCCATGATCATCTTGCGGAAGTTTTCGGCCTGCGCCTCTTTCTTATCGCGGAATTTCAGCTTATCAAGCTTAGAGACCCCTTCCACCAGCTCGGCAACGCTTTTGCCAAACAGCTGTTCCATGTCCTGGTAGGTGGCAGGGGTATCTTCAATCACGTCATGCAGCAGGGCGGCCATCAGCGTTTCGTAGTCGAGTTTCATCTCGGCCAGAATACAGGCCACCGCTACCGGGTGCGTGATATAGGGTTCACCGCTTGAACGTGTCTGGCCCTCGTGAGCGTCACGTGCAACGAGATACGCCTGCTGAAGACGCTTAATCTGGTCTTCAGGCAGGTAGGTTTGAATCAGTTGATTCAGGCTTTCAAACAGATACAAGGGCGACCCGCAGGTTTAATTAACGACGACCTTCAGCAATAGCGGTAACAGCTTGTAATTCAGCGGCTTCCTGCTCTTGCTGCTCCTGGCGCTCACGCACGTCGAGGATCTGGTTGTTGATCAGACCTTCTTCGATTTCGCGAAGTGCAATAACGGTGGTTTTATCGTTTTCTTCCGGTACCAGCGGATCTTTACCGCCTACCTGCATCTGACGAGCGCGACGCGCGGCGACCAGCACCAGGTCAAAACGGTTACCAATTTTCTCTACAGCGTCCTGAACAGTTACGCGTGCCATACTTAAAATGCTCCACAGGTGAAGAAATGACTGGGCATGATACTGAAAGTGGGTTCAGTCTGCCAACAGTTTGGTGATTAATGCGTCATGTCGCTGCTTCTGGCGGCTCATACGCAGGCGTTCTGCGCGAAGGATAGTTTTGAGATCGCTCAGCGCGGCATCAAAATCATCATTCACAATAAGGTAATCATATTCCGCGTAATGGCTCATTTCTGCAACAGCCTGCGCCATACGCTTCGCGATAACTTCTTCGCTGTCCTGGCCGCGACCACGCAGGCGGCGATCCAGTTCATCTTTCGATGGCGGTAAAATAAAGATACTGCGCGAATCAGGCATTTTCTTACGAATTTGCTGCGCGCCCTGCCAGTCGATATCCAGGAACACGTTCACGCCGGTCGCCAGAACCTGCTCAATGGTTTCACGCGAAGTACCGTAGTAGTTACCGAATACTTCTGCGTGTTCAAGAAACGCGTCTCTGCCAATCATCGCTCTGAATTCGTCGTGATTTACAAAGAAATAATGTTCACCGTGCACTTCACCCGGACGCGGTGCTCGCGTGGTGTGAGAAACAGAAACCTGCGTATCGTACAACGGTTGGGTTTTTAACAGTGCCTGAATAAGGCTGGATTTACCCGCGCCACTAGGGGCAGAAACAATATAAAGCGTGCCTTGAGCCATGAGAGTCTTTTGTATGTGTTAACGAAGAAGTCCTACATACGGGCTTATTATACACGTCGCCGCTGTGTGACGTAGCCTTTGTCACACTTTTTCCCCCGGATGATTAAATTTTGCGTGCCGTTTTCAGCTTTTACCTTCCTTTTGCTGCAACAAAAACAATGCGCTGAAGCGCGCTCGTAAAATGCATTTTTGCAGCTGGTCTGCGGCTCCCGGGCAGGGTATACCCTTCGCAAAACAGGGAGGGGTAATAATGGTGAAATGGATAAGCATACTGATGATCTTCTTAAGCAGCGGGGCGATGGCTATCTGCCCGGTCTGGTCACCGGCTAAAGCCGGGCAGGAGATCGCGGCCCTGAAGGCGCAGCTGACCCGCTGGAATGAAGATTACTGGAAGCAGGGCAGCAGCGAGGTGAGCGACGACGTTTACGACAGGCTTAACGGCCGCTTAAAACAGTGGCAGCGCTGTTTTCACGATGAGCCGCTGCACGACGATCGCCCTGCCGCCAGCGGGACGGTGAAGCATCCCTTCGCCCATACCGGCGTGCATAAAGTAGAAAGCAAGCAGGCGCTTAGCCGCTGGATGGCGACGCAGCAGGATCTCTGGGTACAGCCAAAGGTGGATGGTGTTGCGGTCACCCTGGTCTACAAAAACGGCAAGCTGGCGCAGGCGATCAGCCGGGGCGACGGCTTACAGGGGGAAGAGTGGACGGCACAGGCGCGAATGATCCCCGCTATTCCGCAAACACTGGCCGGGCCGCTTGCCAACAGCGTGTTGCAGGGGGAACTTTTTCTGCTGCGCGAGGGGCATATCCAGCAGCGGATGGGGGGGATGAACGCGCGTGCGAAGGTAGCGGGGGCGATGATGCGCGCGACCGATCGCGCAGCGCTGAAGCAGACAGGCATTTTTATCTGGGCCTGGCCGAACGGCCCAAAAGTGATGAAAGCACGCCTTTCCGCGCTGGCGGAGGCTGGTTTTACCCTGACGGCGCGCTATACCCTGCCGGTTAAAAACGCGGCTGACGTGGAAGCGCAGCGGACGGCCTGGTTTAAGGCTTCGTTGCCCTTCGCCACGGATGGCATCGTGGTCCGCGCCTCGGCAGAGCCGCCGGGCGAGGAGTGGCTGCCGGGGGAAGGAAGTTGGGTCGTCGCATGGAAATACCTTCCTGTGGCCCAGGTGACGGAAGTCAAAGCGATTCACTTTACCGTTGGCCGTACCGGGCGGATCACCGCGATTGCGCAGCTTGAGCCGCTGATGCTCGACGATAAACGCGTACAGCGCGTCAGCTTAGGGTCAGTTAACCGCTGGCAGAGGCTGGATATTGCCCCCGGCGATCAGGTGCTGGTAAGCCTGGCGGGACAAGGTATTCCCCGGCTGGATAACGTGGTGTGGCGCAATGTGGATCGCCGTAAACCGCAGCCGCCCTCATCGCGCTATAACGGCTTAACCTGTTTCTATGCCTCCCCGGAGTGCATGGAGCAATTTTTTGCCCGGCTGACGTGGCTAAGTTCCAGGCAGGCGTTAGATATCGAAGGTATGGGCGAATCAGGATGGCGGACCCTCTATCAGGCGCATCGGTTTGAGCACCTCTTCTCCTGGCTACAGCTCACGCAGGCGCAGCTCACCGCGACGCCGGGGATATCGGCATCGCATGGCGCTGCGCTGTGGCATCAGTTTAACATGGCGCGGGAGCGTCCTTTTATCCGCTGGATCACCGCGATGGGAATACCGCTGGCCCGGTCGACGCTCAAGGCGGCAGGGGATCGCACCTGGCAGGCGCTGATTCAGCGAAGCGAAGCGGAGTGGCGGATGCTACCGGGTGTCGGGCAGGAGAAAGCCCGCCAGATCGTAAACTGGCTGCATCAGCCTCAGATTGATGCCCTGGCAAAGTGGCTGGCCGCAGAGCACATCGGTGGATATTAATCTGCGTGAGCTCCTGAACAGACTGGCGAGGGAGGAAAACATTTTCGCTGCCGTGAAATAGCGTATTTATGAGACGCGGTTTATATACGCAATAATTATGAATATAAATGAATTATTCATGATAAATATATTTTGAGGAAATATTATTCCCGATCCTGATTTCAGGGTTTGCTCTGCTTGTGTTTTTATTTTTCTCGAGAGGTTGGTTTAATTGATTTCAATCATTATTAATCGAGAACACTAGCCGGTAATGAAGGCGTTATAGGTGATGTAGTCTGTGTGCTTGACGTGGTTTTTCTTTTAATATCAGTTGGTTAAATTTTTAATTAATAATATTTTGAGTTTTTCTGGTTAACAATTGGTCATATTTATTCTGCCGGAAATCATTGCGTTAAATTATTATAAGAATTATCTTATCCAAAATTTTTAAGGTAGTTACCGCTGGGGTGCATTTTGCATCACTTCTGCGTTTTCCTTTCTTTTTGCACCCCGTGAGGGAGTTAACTATCTGAACTCCAATTGAAGCAATTAAGGGTACCGAAATATATCCTGGCGGTTTATATGCGCTGGTGTTCAGAGCCCAGGGCTTTTACATGGATGATTTTCCGTCCCTGTCGGGCCGGAATTCAGCCCCGGGCTTTATGCCCGTTAACCGGGACCTGGTTTCCAGGTGCTCATATTTTCCTTCATTTGAATGAGGACCAAAAATGAAAAGGACGCTTTGTACAGTGCTGACGGCACTCACGCTGGCGACTGCCTTGCCTGCTATAGGCGCTACCACCGAAGCAGGTAGCACCAGCGCAGCAACAACCGGAACAACAACCGGAGCAACGGTGGGAACTACCGCTGGCACTACGGGGGGACTGGCGGCAGGGGCGATTGGGACAACCGCTGTTGTCACCACCGCTGCGATTGCCGGCGTAGCGACGTTAGCCGTTGTCGCGGCAAGCGACAGTGGCGATGACTCAAGCAATGGTACTTCCACGACGACAGTTACCCGCTAAGGCTGGTGCGCAAGGCGATATAACCTTGCGCTGAACAGCGCAACGACTTGACCCGGCGTCGATATCAAAGCCGGGTATTTAATTGATTTCAATGTTATTTAATCAAGGATTTCTGGTGAGACTGTTTATTCTGCTCATCATGACTCTGCTGATCCAGGGGTGTACGCCGAGCCAGCAGAGCATTATTGAGACCTTTAACGCCAGTCTGGACGGGCGCCAGGATGTGACGGTAACGGACGGGCAGATTCAGGCGCTCCCATACTCAACCATGTACCTGCGACTGGATAATGGCCCGAGGATCCTGGTGGTTCTCGGATACATCGAACAGGGAAACAGTAAATGGTTATCGCAGGATAATGCGATGATCGTCACGCATAACGGTCGCCTTATCCACACGCTCAAGCTTCCTTATAACCTGCTTGAGGTAACCAATCTTGAGCACGATCCGCTGCGCCACACGCCGCAGCTCCGCGACGGCAGCCAGTGGTCGCGTGATGTGCGCTGGCAGGAAGAGGGGCGGTATCGCTCCGCACACCTGACCTCGCGCTTCTCCCTGAGCGGGACGGAAAACCTGACCCTTGCCGGAAACACGCTACGTTGTCAGGTCTGGCAGGAGGCGGTGCAGGCCGACGGCCTCGATCGTCGCTGGCATAACACCTTCTGGATTGATTCCGCTACCGGCCAGGTACGCCAGAGCGAACAGATGCTCGGCGCGGGCGTATTCCCTGTCGCCATGACGATGTTGAAGCCCGCCCCATGAACAGACTCAGAAAATGGATACCTGGCGTAGGGCTATCTCTCTTCAGCCTGTCCGCCTTATGCGCAAGTGTCGTTACCGTGCATCAGCCGGGCAAAACGTGGTCTGCTGAACCGGCTGATACGCTCTCCCGGCTGGTCACCCAGCCGCAGCTGAACAACGTCTGGTGGCAGGGGGCTGTCATCGCAACCCCTTCCGCCACGCTGCGCGCGCAACAGACGCAACAGCAGGTGCTGGCGTCGCTTTCAGCCTGGCAGAATCGCGCCGATGACGAGCGGATCGCGACCATTCGCGCTGTCGCTGCACAGATCCGCTCCCTGCGGATCGTCGGGCGGCAGTTTGTCAGCCTCGACCCAGATGCCGTGCGTACCGACGCCCGCGGCGATCGCTCCCTTGAGGGCCGTTACGATCTGTGGCTCTCTCCTGCGCCCCGTACCGTCACGCTGATGGGGGCGGTCGTCACGCCGGGGAAACGGGCCTGGCGACCGGGCGCAAGCATCCGGGACTACTTACAGGGGCAGTTGCGGCTGGCCGGCGCCGACAGGAATAACGTAACCGTTATCGATCCTGACGGCAGTACGGTTGTTGCGCCGGTGGCGTACTGGAACGCACGCCATATTGAAGCAGAGCCGGGCGCTGTTCTGTGGGTGGGGTTTGATCCCCGGGCGGTACCGGACGATTTTACCGGTCTGAATGAGCAAATCGTTGCGCTCCTGACGCGGCGGATACCTGACTGATGAACAAACTTTTTTTACTGAGCGGCCTTGCTCTGGCGATCTCTTCTGCCTGCCACGCGGAGCTGCGTACCTGGCCCGATCCGACCGGACCGTCACAGTCCGATTTTGGCGGCACCGGCCTGATGCAAATGCCCGACGCGCGCTTTGGCCGGGAAGGGGAATTCAGCGTCAACTACCGCGATAACAACCAGTACCGTTTTTACTCCTCTTCGGTCGTGCTCTTCCCGTGGCTGGAAGGGACAATTCGCTATACCGACGTCCGCACCCGTAAATACAGCAGCGACGAGGATTTCAGCGGCGATCAAAGCTACAAGGATAAGTCGTTCGACTTTAAAGTTCGTCTGTGGGAAGAGGACTATAGCCTGCCGCAGGTGGCGCTCGGCAAGCGTGATATTGCAGGCACCGGCCTGTTCGATGGTGAATATCTGGTTGCCAGTAAAATGGCCGGACCGGTCGATTTTACCTTTGGAATAGCCTGGGGATATCCCGGTAATAGCGACAACGTGGGTAACCCGCTTTGCCATGACAACAATAAGTATTGCACCCGCGGCGAGTCGCATGATGCCGGAGATATCAGCTTTAGCGATATGTTTCGTGGTCCGGCGTCTCTGTTTGGCGGCCTCCAGTATCAGACGCCCTGGCAGCCCCTGCGCCTGAAGCTTGAGTATGACGGCAACAATTATGCCGATGATTTTGCCGGCTCCATTAAGCAGTCGAGCCATATTAACGTGGGGGCGGTCTATCGCGTTGCCGACTGGGCCGATCTCAACCTCAGCTACGAGCGCGGCAATACGCTGATGTTTGGCTTCACCCTGCGGACCAACTTTAACGACCTGCGCCCCGCGTTGCGTGATAACCCGAAACCGGCCTGGCAACCGGCACCGGCAGGCGAGACGCTGGACTATACCTCTGCGGCGAACCAGCTCACCGCGCTTAAGTACAACGCAGGCTTCGATGCGCCGGAGATCCTTCAGCACGGCAATACCTTATACATGACCGGCGAACAGTATCGCTATCGCGATCCGCGCGAAGCGGTGGATCGTGCCAACCGTATTCTGATCAATAACCTGCCCGACGGGGTCGACACGATCGCTATCACCCAGCAGCGTGATCATCTGCCGCTCGTCACGACGCAAACCGATGTCGCCAGCCTGCGCAAACAGTTGGCGGGGCAGCCGCTCGGCCAGGAGGAGGCGCTCAGGCAGCAGCGCGTCGAGCCTGTGGATACCACAGCATTCGGGCGTGGCTACCGTATTCGCGCCGATCGCTTCAGCTACAGCGTTAAACCGACGCTGGCGCAGTCGCTGGGCGGTCCGGAAGATTTCTATATGTTCCAGGTGGGGGTGATGGCCAGCGCCAGCTACTGGCTGACCGATCGTCTGCTGCTCGACGGCGGCGTGTTCGCCAACCTCTATAACAACTACGACAAGTTCAAATCCTCGCTACTTCCCGCTGACTCCAGCCTGCCGCGCGTCAGAACCCATATTCGCGATTATGTCAGCAATGACGTCTACATCAACAACTTACAAGCCAACTATGTCGATGCGCTGGGGAACGGCTTCTATGCCCAGATTTATGGCGGCTACCTCGAAACCATGTACGGCGGCGTGGGAGCAGAGGCGCTCTGGCGCCCGCTGGATAGCGGCTGGGCGCTGGGCGTGGATGCGAATTACGTCAAGCAGCGCGACTGGGACGACATGATGCGCTTCACCGACTACAGCGTGCCAACCGGATTTATCACCGCCTACTGGAACCCGGCGAAGCTCAACAGTGTGCTAATGAAGCTGAGCGTCGGGCAGTACCTGGCGAAGGATAAAGGCGCCACCCTCGACGTCGCGAAGCGATTCGACAGCGGCGTGACGGTAGGCGTCTGGGCGGCGCTGACCAACGTCTCGAAAGAGGATTATGGCGAAGGTGGCTTTAGCAAAGGCTTCTACATCTCGATCCCGCTTGATCTGATGACGATCGGCCCAAATCGCAACCGGGCGGTGGTCTCTTGGACGCCTCTCACGCGTGATGGCGGCCAGATGTTAGGCCGTAAATATCAGCTCTATGACATGACGTCAGAACGCGAAACCCCGGTAGGGCAGTAGTACCGGATGAAACAGGCATTACTTAACCAGATGATTTTCCTGAATGAAAAACGTTAAATTTTCCGTGCTGGCGTTGGCTATGATGGCGTTAAGCGGTTGTACTATCGTACCGGGCCAGGGACTTAGCACCCAGGGCAAAGATATGATCGATCTGCCTGACAGCAATTACGATCTGAATAAGATGGTCAACGTCTATCCCCTCACGCCGGGGCTGGTGGAGCAGTTGCTGCCTGGCAAAGTCGACTCCCGCGCGAATCCTGAACTGGATCGCCAGCTTCAGAACTACCAATATTGCATCGGCGTCGGCGACGTGCTGATGGTTACCGTCTGGGACCACCCGGAGCTGACCACCCCCGCAGGTCAGTACCGCAGCGCCAGCGATACGGGCAACTGGGTGAATGCCGATGGCACGATCTTCTACCCCTATATCGGCAAAATCCGCGTCGTCGGCAAAACGCTGGCCCAGGTGCGCGATGAGATCGCCGCCCGGCTGGATTCGGTGATTGAGAGCCCGCAGGTGGATGTCAGCGTCGCGGCATTCCGCTCGCAAAAAGCCTACGTGACGGGCGAAGTGGCTAAGTCGGGCCAGCAGCCCATCACCAACATTCCGCTGACGATAATGGATGCGATCAATGCGGCTGGCGGCCTGACATCTGAGGCGGACTGGCGCCATGTGGTGCTGACCCACAACGGCCAGGACACGCACATTTCGCTCTACGCGCTGATGCAGCGCGGCGATCTCACCCAGAACAAACTCCTCTATCCGGGCGATATTCTCTTCATTCCCCGTAATGACGACCTGAAAGTGTTTGTCATGGGCGAGGTGGGTAAACAGAGCACCCTGAAGATGGACCGTAGCGGCATGACGCTGGCGGAAGCGCTGGGTAATGCACAGGGCGTGAATCAGGATATGGCCGACGCCACCGGAATCTTTGTGATTCGTCCGTTGCAGGGCAAGCAGAACGGCAAAATCGCCAACGTCTACCAGCTTAACGCCCGGGATGCCACCGCGATGGTGTTGAGCACCGAATTTCAGCTTGAGCCTTACGACATCGTCTATGTCACCACCGCGCCGCTGGTGCGCTGGAACCGCGTGATCTCTCAGCTTGTGCCGACCATTACCGGCGTACATGACCTGACTGAAACAGGGAGATATATCAGAACATGGCCAAACTAACGTTTAACGCCATCCTGGTGATCTGTACCGGCAATATCTGCCGCTCTCCCATTGGGGAACGGCTGCTGCGCCGGCTGCTTCCCGCTGCCCGGGTCGATTCAGCGGGAACGTGTGGCCTGGAAGGGCGCACCGCCGATTTACAGGCGACAGAGATCGCCGCCGAACGCGGCACTCTGCTTGAGGGCCACGTGGCGCGCAGGCTCACCCCCGCCATGGTGCGCGACTACGATCTGATTCTGGCGATGGAGCTGGAACATATCGAGCAGGTCACGGCTATCGCACCGGAGGCGCGCGGCAAAATGATGCTCTTTGGTCACTGGACGGGCAGAAAAGAGATCCCGGACCCCTACCGTAAAAACCGGGACGCATTTGAATATGTTTATGGGCTGCTGGAGCAGGCCAGTCTGGAATGGGCGAAACGGCTCAGTTAATCACACGGGATAGTTACGTTTTATGTCAACTAATAACCTTCACGCCCATGATGCGTCTGCCGCGAATAACGAGATCGATCTTGTGCGCCTGTTGGGTGAGCTGCTCGACCACCGAAAATTTATTCTCATCCTTACCGCGCTGTTCACGCTGGTGGCCCTGCTTTATCCGCTCTTTGCCACACCGGTTTATCAGGCCGATGCGCTGATACAGGTGGAACAGAAGCAGGGCAACGCGCTACTCAGTAACCTTAGCGAGTTCATCCCTGACTCCTCGCCGGAGTCGGCACCGGAGCTTCAGCTTCTCCAGTCGCGCATGATCCTCGGTAAAACGATTGATGACCTGAACCTGCGCACGCAGGTAAGTGAAAACTATTTTCCCCTTGTCGGACGCGGCTGGGCGCGGCTCACCGGCCAACAGCCTGGCATCGTCGATATCCGTATGCTCAATCTTCCCCCTGTCGCGGGCCGGGCGCAAAAGCTGACGCTGACCGTCGGCGAGAAGGGCCACTATCAGCTGGAAGGCGATAATGTGACGTTACAGGGCGTTGTGGGACAACCCCTGAGCGCGGCGAATATCGCCATTACCATTGCCGATATCCAGGCGAAGCCGGGTACGCAATTTACGATTACACAGCAGAGTGAGCTGGAGGCCATTGACGCGCTACAGCTGCGTTTTTCCGTGAGCGAGCGCAGCAAGGACAGCGGGATGCTTGGCCTGACCATCACGGGAGAAGATCCCGATGAGATGGCTCGCGTGCTTAATTGCATCGCCGACAACTATTTACAACAGAACGTGGCTCGCCAGGCGGCGCAGGATGCGAAAAGCCTGCAATTTTTGAAGCAGCAGCTTCCGCAGGTGCGCAGCGAGCTGGACCAGGCCGAGGAGAAGCTCAACCGCTATCGCCAGCAAAACGACTCCGTTGACCTGAACCTGGAGGCAAAAGCGGTGCTGGAGCAGATTGTAAATGCGGACAATCAGCTCAATGAACTGACCTTCCGGGAAGCGGAAATTTCGCAGCTCTACAAAAAAGATCACCCCACCTACCGGGCGCTGATTGAGAAACGGCAGACGCTGGAGCAGGAAAAAAACCGCCTGAATAAACGGGTATCGTCCATGCCGTCAACCCAGCAGGAGGTGTTGCGCCTGAGCCGTGATGTGGAGTCGGGACGCGTTATCTACCAGCAGCTGCTTAACCGCGAACAGGAGCTGAGCATCGCCCGGTCGAGCGCAATTGGTAACGTCCGCATTATCGATCCGGCCGTGACCCGGCCGCAGCCAGTCAAGCCGAAAAAAGCGCTGGTCGTCGTTCTGGGGGTTCTCCTGGGTCTGTTCGTCTCTGCGGGCTGGATCCTGGCGCGCAGTATGCTGCGTATGGGCATTGAAACGCCGGAGCAGCTGGAGGAGCACGGGATTAACGTCTATGCCACCGTACCGCTGTCAGAATGGCTGGCTAAAAAGATGCGTTTGCGTAAAAAAGACTTTATGTCCCCAGGGCTGCGCCATAAGACCAAACATATCCCCTTCCTGGCGGCGGATAATCCGGTCGATCTCTCCGTGGAGGCGATTCGCGGCCTGCGCACCAGCCTGCATTTCGCGATGATGGAGTCAGCGAACAATATACTGATGATCTCTGGCGCCACGCCTGACAGCGGTAAAACCTTTGTCAGCAGTACCCTGGCGGCCGTCGTGGCGCAGGCGGGCCAGAAAGTGCTCTATATTGATGCGGATATGCGTCGCGGGTATGCCCATGATCTGTTTAAGCTCGACAATACCTGCGGCTTGTCGGAGATGTTGTCCGGTAAGGCGGAGTATACCCAGGGCGTTCAGACCTTCGATAAAGGCGGGTTCGATACCATCGTGCGCGGGCAGATCCCTCCTAATCCGGCGGAGCTTCTGATGCATACGCGTTTCCAGCAGCTGCTGGACTGGGCGAATGAACGCTACGATCTGGTGATTATCGATACGCCACCGATCCTGGCGGTCACCGACGCGGCGGTTGTCGGCCGTCGCGCAGGCACCACGCTGCTGGTCGCCCGCTTCGGGATGAACAGCGTGAAGGAGATGCTGGTCTGTGTACAGCGTCTGGAGCAGAGTGGCGTCAATACCAAAGGGGTGATTCTCAACGGCGTCGTTAAGCGGGCAAGCAACGCTTACGGCTACGGCTATCATCACTACGGTTACAACTACTCGAGTAACTGATTATCCGGCGCCTGCCCGTTCTGACATTAATGCGCATTGTGTTTGTAATGAAAAACGGGCAGGCCCAGCTTAAGGCGCAATGCCAGCATACGCGCGGTGAAGCCAAACAGCAGGGTGGAGATAACCACCACATCGTGGCTGGTGACATAGTGCTGCAAGGCGACATAAAGCACTGCCGCGGCAAAGGAGATGCCGGCATACAGTTCCTTCTGGAAAACCAGCGGGATACGTTTGCAGAACATATCCCGCAGCACCCCGCCAAACACGCCCGTGATCACGGCAGCAATGGTGGCGATAACCGGGCCTTCACCCATATCGAGAGCGATTTGTGCGCCAATGATGGAAAAAACAATCAGCCCAAGCGCATCCAGCACCAGGAACACGCGGCGCAGATGAGGCATCACCGGGGCCACAATCGTGGTTAGCACGGCTGCCGTTGCCACGATAATGACGTACTCAGGGTTTTTTACCCAGCCGAGCGGATAATGGCCAAGCAGGATATCGCGTACGGACCCGCCGCCGAGCGCGGTGGCTGTGGCAATGATAATCACGCCGAAGGTGTCCATACGGCGACGTCCGGCAGCGAGCGCGCCGGTCATGGCTTCTGCGGTAATGCCAATAAGATAAAGAATGTGAAGCAGCATAAACCCTCCGGAATGAAGAGAAGGAGATTAGCGATTTGTGCGGAAGATCACGATTGAGATTTTCTAAGGTGAGGGAGTTTGCCCTACAGAAAATTATCAACGCATGCCAGGCAGGCTTGATATAAGGCGGGATAGAAAGGAAGTAGGGCTAAGAAAGGATTAGAAAAAGTAATGGGTGGTATGCGAGGCAATACCACCCTGAAAGGAATTACTCGATTGGATCTGAATGTTGAATGTGCACTTGTCACCGTTGATTTTATTGTGTTTTTATTTTTGTTTCTTTTATTTAAGTACGCGCTTAAGTACACAGGGATCGAAAGTATTTAACGAGTTTGGTGAAAATGCCCACTGAGTCTCCTAAATTTGGTGCTAAGCTCAGGCTGCATCCAAACTTCTATCGATTAAGTAATCTTCTGCCCCAAGTTTTATAAGCTGGGCTCTCACTGCGCGGCTGAATGGTGCATCGGCTCGTGTTTTGGTTTTGAGTTGTTCTATTTGGCGCTCAATGGTTCTCATCGGTGCTTCATCACCCAATGGATCTAAGTCCTCAACACTTTGCTGAATAGTTTCGAGAAGCTCTTTTGCTTCTCTCATGACTTGAAATCGTGCTTCACGCATTTTCTCAAAATTAAGACCATAAATAACACCAGACTGCTCAATTCTTAAGGCTGCTTGCCCAATACAGTGCCTACTCGAAGTAAATCTACCATTGTCGTCATAATCTATATAAATGAGGTCAGCTTGAACTACAGGGTCTATTAGAGTAACCATTTCATCGTTGGTACAACGGTTATCCCAGTTTGCTTTAGGGCTACCGTTCAGCAGCGGGAACCAGCTGCCTTTGCCTACCGTGTAACCTGATTCATCCGTGTTCAAGCGGTTACAATTTTGAGCGGAAAGTCGAAAGTTTTTCCAATCAAATGCAAGCCATGCATAACCTTCTGCATCGACTAAATCTTCTGTCCTTTTTGCTTCAGCTTTAGGTCTGAAATGATCTACATCAAAGTTTGCACCTGCATCTTTAGCCTCAGAATACCAGCACTTCCCATAAGACATTTTGGCTAGATATTTTGAAAAGCCTCTCCAAATATGAGACTTCTTCTTGATGAAGTCTTTCCTCTGGTCAGCGGGTAGTTCTTCTAAAGCAACTTGCGCGCGTTGAGCAACGTTTAGTATCTTTGCTGGAATAAGCGCAGCGTCTCGTTTGATGAAAATCATTCGCTAGCCTTCTTCGCCTGAAGCGATTCAATTACCTTTTTCATAGCGGCCCGTCTGTGAGCGGCTCTATCTGGGGTTAGTAGAGGTCTATCACTGTATCTCAGGTCTTGCCAAGCTAAAAGAAACTCACTGTATAACGGGTCCCTGTTTTCAAATGAAAACCCAAGTCTGTTTAACTCATCATTAAGAAGATCTAATTGATTGTTCTGAGCTTCAGTTCTGTCTCCGATGTGGGCTAGTTCGTTCCTATGGTCCAATAACTTCTGGGTCTCTAAATCCAGTGTTGTATTTAAACCAAAAATTTCAGTAAGCGTAGCCATGAAGCCAGCACCACGAGGGTCTATATAAGGTTCTTGTGAGTGAACCTTATATTCATCGTCACGCCACATGACTTGTACTTGCTGTTTTTTCAGTTCAGCAATAGCCAAAGGGTGGTGTGTGACCATGAGTAGATGGCTGGTTTCATGATTGGGTACAAATTCACGCAGGAACTTAAGATATTTAACAGCCCATGATGGATTAAGATGGGTATCAGGTTCGTCGAGTAAAAACAAGGAATCTTTACCACCGGTGAACTTAAGTAGACCCAATACGGTTAAGAGTTGCTGTTCACCTTCGCTGAGTTCACGAAAAGTGAGAGGTTCTTTGCTGCTGGATATTTTTACACGTATACTGACTTCAGAGATAATTTCCGACAGCAGAGTACTCTCGAGCATTTTAAACAACTCATCGGCACTAAGCTCTTTAGCGAATTCACGTAATGCATTTACGCTCGGTAAAAATAAATGGAAGAATTCATTTCGAATATCTTTTCCAGTCAACGAGATATCTTCTTTTCGTGTTACTTTTACTGGGGATAGGCTGTGTTTTATGAGCTCATCAAGAAAGCGGCGCACGACGCCATAAGCACCCCAAAATAGTTCTTCTTTTTTCTTGGCCCACCCCGGTTGGCGCATTACAAAATGAATGCTGTCCAGTTCTTCAATGCCTAAATGCTCTCGCAAAAATGCCTTATCTGCACTGTCATGTTCTGATAAGAAAAAGGCAAGTAATACGAATTGACTGTGATGAGGCTTGGCATAAAATAACGGCCGAATGTCGCCTTTTAGATCTAACTCATCTTCTAGCAACTTACGATAAAAATCCGTACGGTGCTTTTTGAAATGGTTTTCAAGCCGATCACTTGGGCCTGAATAATACGCAAAAACATAGTTAGGCAGATATGGCGCTTTACCGCTTTTATCCCGCTTAACTTTTGAAAACGGAACAATGATGCTTGAAGGCCTCTCATTAAATATGTCCTTTGATACGCCATCACTTAAAAGATCGCGTACATGTATTTCGTATTGCTTTGCCAGAGTGCCGCGGTCTGGATCGGCATCAATAGTTATTTCCAGCCACCTCTCACTGGGTTGGTTAGGCTTATGGCGCTCACCTAGGCGATAAATCAGCTCGTAAGAAAAAGGTGGGGCTTCACCTAGGTCGAGGTTGCGAAATATAGCCACTAAGGCTTCTAGAACATTGGATTTACCGGAACCATTACGGCCCACCACTACTGTCATCAGGTGGTCTTCGTCAAAGTCCACTTTCACATTTTCAAGGTTTTTAAAGCGTGAACGAATATGCAGTTTGTCGACCTTCATGGACTGTCCTTAGTTCTTTGCTTTTTTCATTGGGGGCTTAGCCAAGGCAAACCAGTCTTGATTGTCATCGCCGCGCTCAAGCTTTACAATAGACTTTTCAATGGCAAGAGCGTAACGAATATCAAGAAAGAACTGTTCCAGCTGCTCGGTGCTGCTGTCAGCGGGGTAGCCAGCAGCCGCTAACAGTTGCTGGCCACTAAGTGCTCCTTCAGCTTGTTCTAAAGCTTCAACCACTTTGATGATCTGTTTGCTCATACGACTGCCTGTTTTCCTTTTTATAGTGGAACGTTTTGGCTTAGGTTGTCTCTCATTATTTTCACGTTGTGCCTGAATTTTTTCAAGCAAGGCTTTAGCGCTGTTGTCGCCGCAGATCAACTCTGGGTTGGCGACACGCCAGTCAGCAGTGAGTTCACCGCGAAAGGCTTTAGTCAGAATAGATTGAGTGAGACTATTTACTCGTTTTAATGCGGCGCTAGTTTTTTCATTGATGCTATCTGCAAACGCGAAAAACTCTTCAATGCGGCAGACGATTTCAATTTGCTCTCGTATTGTTGGCACGCTGATTCTATATGCTTTAATTTTTTGAGCATTGATATTTGACTGACTTACGCCGTCAGACTTTACTTGATAACAATAGTCCCTAGCATCTTGGCTATTCAAAATATAATTCAAAAACTCAGGATTCAAATTCTCTTTGCATATGATTCGGATTAAATATCCAGCATATACAGCTTCCCTTTCTCCCCTAAAAATCGAGGTTTTACCAACTAACTCGGGGCTATTTGTACGATTAAAAAGTACATCACCAGCGGATAGTTTATATTTTTTTATTTCCTCTGGGTCAGATGTATACGCTAAGTTTTTCCAATCTATCTTTCCATCTTGTAAATTACCCATCCTTAATACAGGCACAAGGCCTTCAGGCTGAGATTTAGCTGATGAACCGTACGTTGGTTTTTCAATAAAATCACCGAGAATCCCATGTTTCCACATACTAAGGCTTTGTTTATTTAATTCTCGCCATTCCTCCGTCAAACTCCCGCTTATAGCGGCAGTGAGAACTGATTGGCGGAAGGTTTTTAGGATATCAGGGATGCATTCTAGGTGGGCTTTTATGGTTTCCACCTGTGCCAGTAGGGTTTCGAGTTTATCGGCGATTACTTTTTGTTCGGCTAGCGGAGGGAGCGGAACGGGTATCTTCCGCATATTAGCCTGCGTAAGTTTTAAACGAGTTCCACCATTAACATAACCTTGATAGTCAAATTGGTTTAAATAATGAAGAAGAAATCTATTATTTAAACCGTTTGGCCAGCCTTTTAAAACATGAGCGTGATTATTTACCCACGTTTTTCCTGTAAGCAAATATGCTTTATTTTTTTGATGGTCGAAAAATGGAACACCATCCTCACCTAGTGCGACCAATTCTTCATCAAAGATGTAGCCATCAATTTTCCCGACCTCTCCAGTAGCGCCATAATATGGGAAAAGGTCACCTGCTAGCTTACCTTTAACTCGTGCGCTACGCTCACTGTTATTAACAGGAATTCGCATTGAATCAAGAATCTCAACGACGATTCCTAATTTCGTAGACACCCATTCATTCGGAAAAGATATTGCCATTACTCAGCCCTTTCCAATGCAGCAAGCAAGTTATCCAGCTTATTTAACGCTGCCTCTAATTCTTCTTTCGCTTCCATTACCAATACGGTTGGTTCTTGTAAGTTGTTGGTGTCGAGGCTGTCTTTATCTTTCAACCAAGAGATATCCAGTGAGTCATCTTTAGTATTTGCAATCCACTCACGGCTAAAGCAGCGCCAGCGAGAATGAGCAATTTGTTCATTAATATCCAGATTTTCACCTACAGCCTCTTTGTCTACATCAATCTCTTGCGCGCCGAAGCTATATTCGCCTTCAGTACGCTTGCTAGTGCCATCAGGTTTTTCACCAAACACTAGCTCGAACGCACCAAGATGTGGATCTGTGCCGAAATCTTCTGGCGCAAAGCCAATGTCAGGGTTACCAAATGGCTTGCGTTTACCAAAACTAGGCATATTAGTACGCAAATCGTACACCCAGATATTCTCAGTGCACTTTTCTGTTTGGTTTTTGTCTTTGGAGGAACCTTTAGTAAAAAACAACACATTGGTTTTAACACCTTGGGCGTAAAAGATACCGGTAGGCAAGCGCAAAATAGTATGTAGGTTGCACTTATTCATTAAGTCTCGGCGAACATCGGTACCGATACCAGATTCAAATAGTACATTATCCGGTAATACTACAGCAGCGCGACCTCCAGCTCTCAATCCCAGATAAATATGCTGTAAAAAAGCGATTTGTTTATTTGTATTTGGGAATGGAATATCGTCGCGCAAAGGACGTTGGCTTCCAGCTTTATTGCCAAAGGGGGGATTGGCTATGATAATATGAGCCTTATCCAACGCTGTTGCATCATCAGTTAGTGCATCACCATAAATAATATCTGCATCTAAGTTATGTAAAAATGCATTCATCAAGCAAATTCGACGAGTATTTTTCTCTATTTCCACTCCTTGATATTTAGGAGGGTTTATTTGGTATTTTTCTCTTGGGTATTTACTTCGAATATAGCTGTCAGCAGCAACTAGGAAGCCACCACTACCCGTTGCGGGATCTTGAATTAACTCCCCAAGATTTGGCTGTACCAATCGCACTATAGTATTAACTAGAGAGCGTGGAGTGAAGTATTGTCCTGCTCCAGAACGAGTATCCTGGGCGCTCTTATCAATTAAACCGCTGTATAAGTCACCGAATCCATCTTTTCCAATTTCGTGCCACTCTATTTTTGAAATACCGTCTATGACAGCTTTTAAATTTTCTGAATGGGAGAAAACAGTTGTAGGAAATGCGTAAATCGCTTTTATTATCTCATTTTCAACATTTGCGCCCAAATGGGTGAGCATCTCTTGATAGAATCCTAGTAATCCTTCTTCTTCATGGGACTCTAGATCGGCCCATCGGTAGCCTTTAGGTATCAGTTTTTCTGAACCATTTTCCTGAGCAATCTTAAGAAACAACAGATAGCTAAGTTCGGATACATACTGGTAATAGGTAATTCCATCACCTCTCAGTATGTTACATAAACTCCAAATTTTTTGAATGATTGTATCTTGTTTCATGTTTTCTTTAACTCAGGGTTAAACTATGCTCAGGATGACAATTTTACGTGAAAGACGCGATAAAAAGATACCCATTATGAGCCTAGGATTGGGGTGAACATGCTCTATTTTTCAGAAAAATGAGCAGGAATGGTTGTTTCTAGTTATCATTGGATAGCTTGCTCAGACTGACAACACCATCGTGATCCAGTACGGCACACTCCGCTGTTGCTGGCAACATAATCATAGAAAGTACAACTCTCATACCTTTGATGCAGATGGTTACGCATTTCCAGCGTATCTGTATATGCTGGAATGTTCACCTTCCGAATATCCTTCCATGTGCAGTTAAATTTTTTCCCACCGCATTTCGTACGCTACAGTACAGTGCTATTCGGTCCGAAAAAGCTGTATTTATCCCGGCAAACCGTGCAATTCATTTTATAAGCATCCGTAATATTAGTTTTACTCAGCCTACAAAACCTTCCAGAACAATTCCGATCTAATATAAATTAATAATCTCGTATTAAATACTCTAATCGACTAATACATAGTTTCCATTTTTCCCATACTTTATCTCGGTCAATCAAATCAATTTCGTTTTTCTCGATTACCGCAAGAGAATGCCGAGAGAGTGTTGATCTTTTTTTCATTTTATTCTTGATAACCATGACATTATTAGTCTTTAATTTATAAAGAAGGTAGTTTTTTTTAATAAGATTTTCTTGCATCTTGTTGCTATATATTTTTAAACGTAAGAATGGGTTCTCCATAGAAGATACTTCTTTTAGTGAAAGTGCTTTTGATTTTTTATGTTTTAAAACGATATTAGGCTTAACGCGAGCCTCAATTCTTAATAGATGCCTGTGATTTTTATTTTTAACTATCACTAATCCATTTTCGGATTGCAAAGAACAAAATTCCTTCCTTTCGATATATATTTTTTCATAACATAATATATTCTTTTTAGACCTTATGCTTCCCAGTCTCAGGCCAGGCAATCCATTTTTATGATGAAAGTATTCTGATACTTCTGCATATTTTAGCGACCACAAATAATCTTGCAGCTTACAATCATAAATATCCAATGCCACATCTATTTGTGTAATCCAAGATCTTCTTATGGCTTTAATAATCGCTTTTCCAAATTGTAATTCCATCCAATTTATAAGATCTTTAAATTCATCGTCATTAACATGTTGTGGTCTAAAATCAAATCTTATACTTCCAGTGTTATTATTTACAGGGGAATAGGCGATATGCAATAGCATACTTGGGATCTTTTCTCTGCTTAAAATGCTGATTGCTTTCTTGTACGGATGGCCTTCCTTTAGTTTTGTATGAGTGATGACGTATTTATTGTTTGGGGATTTATTACAGTTTCTGAGTGCTGAGTGTATTTTAATTTTCTCCTTCTTGTTAGAAAAACTACTAACAAGAGTAGCTTTGTCTATTCTTATCTTCAATTCATGCCTGTGATAACTATTTCCTGCATTAATAGATGGTCTTGTTTCTATGTTCTTGACGTTTAAAAACATGTAGGTCTCCATATAGGATATTTCCTTTATAAATGGGTTATGGCTTTGAATGTACCTAAATACATAGGTTCTATATAGGTGGTATATAGCGTGCTATTAGAGGGGAAATCAGATAAAGCTATTTGAACTCTGAAATGATTACACTACATTGAATCCACTTTCTGACGACTTGTTATCCACTCCAAAATCTCCTCTTCTCGCCATGCAACTGCGCGTGCTCCGGTCAGGCTGACTTGCCGAGGAAATGCATTTGCTTCGATTAGACGGTAGAGCGTTGCACGAGAAATTGCGCATAGTTCCAGAACAGTTTTCACCTTGATTAGACGTTGATTCGGCATCATTTGAATCCACAAGAAAGCGCATCGGATTGATACCTCTACGATTTACAGTTTTGTAGATTGAATGAGTGGGAAATTTGTAACATATTGAATTTATTGGTTTTTATTGTTTTTTGAGGCGTTTGAAACTTTCGAAAGTTTCAAACGCCGAAAAGTTTCGGAATTTCTGGGTTTTAAAACAAAAGTTCAGCGGCGGAAAATTTCAGATTTCCATGTGCAAAGTTTCGCACCTACTGAGCAAAATAGGTGAGCTTGGTAGATCTTGAGAACAGCCTTTTTGGGCTGCTCTCAGCGAATACTATGATAAAAAGAATGACTATTTTTACTACATTAGATTGGTTTTTAAGGAGTGATTTTTAATCAATTAACTCGAAATGATATAGATGTTATGTAATTAAAATAAGGAGATTTCATGGCATAAACATATTTATGTCTAAAAAGCTTCTTGAAAGATAGATTAATTATTTGTATTCATCTAGGAACATGATTAGAACCCTGCGTTGTTCATGTGTTAAACGAGGCCAAATTTGTTCAAATCTATTCTTTAGGTCTACATCTTTCACTGGAACAAATTCTGGTTGTTCGTTATTACCTGAGGAGTTCTCATCAAAGCAATCAATGAAAAACCAACCAATTGGCGTATTCATTTTTATGGCAATATTTACAAGATGTGCGACATTAATTTTATTGGCTCCTCTTTCATAACGTGAAAGCTGTTGCTGTGAAATATCCGCATACTCGGCTAATTGCTGTGCAGTCATACCAAGTTCCTTTCTGCGCATCTGGATACGCTGACCAACCATCTTATCAGTGACTTCGGATGCAAGCTTCGCCATTTTCCCGCCTTGTTTCCAACGTATATGTCTATAAAAGACATTTTGCGGGTGTTTTACTCTTGCATGAATATCGATAATGGATTATAAATTGATTTTTACTCCTTTATGGATGGTTAGGCTTCAAGGAAGTCCATTTTTCTATCATTCAGCTTCCATAAAAGGAACTTAACTGAAATTTGGTTTGGCTTCATTAACACTAGCAAGCAATAAATTTTTCTAAGAATCTTTGATAATTGAGAGGTAATATGAACAATTCATCTATCGCTAAAATATTAAGTATCTCGTTGTTTTTTTCTTGTAATATTGTCTACTCCTCTTCGAATAAAATACATTTACAAGAGGCTGTAAGTTCAGTGTCAACTCAGCAAGATGGAGTGACAAATAATGATGTATTAAAATACTTATCTGAAAAATACAGTGATGAAATCTCACACCTGGGACTTACAGATAATCATCTCAACTCTAATGTTTATGTTCGCGCAAGCTTGAATGATAACTTTTTATTTTTCTCGACTCTGAAACAGTTTATCTCTGTTTTTTACGACCTTCCAAATCTTCAGTCAGTCAAAGTTGTTAAGTATGATAATTATATAGGCTTCAAAGTAAAACTTGCTGGGCGTCCTGCAACAGGATTTGCACTTTATCAAGAGGATAATGAGTTTTTCTTGAAGGGGGTTATAAATGAAAAAGGACTTATTGCGGCTGAGAATATAGAAGAGGAAGGGCTAGTATTTAATTCATATTATTCAGTCGCTTTTGTTGTATTTAATAAGAATGGTGTTAAATATTAATCTTATATATAGATGCAGATATGAAACTTTTGACGGCTCTACCACTGATGATTTTGTGTTTTTCAGCCAAAGCGAGTGATTTTAAAAAAATAAATGGAACACTCTCTTTGTATCAGAGCAAAAATCACACCGCCTTCAGTATTAATTCTTCACTTGGCACTACATCGGGAGTATGTGAAATAGGAGGTGAATTAACTCTTATTGATGCACGTAAAGGGCAACGTAACCGTTGGGTTTATAGTGACCAGTCAAGCATGTGTGTTGTGTTGATAAGTGAATTAGATAATGGTGCCATGCAGGTTATCTCGAAGGATTGTGATAAACACTGTAGTGTAACATCTATAGGTTCTATTAACGGCACCTATAATAAATGAAAGATTACTTTAGCCTGAAACTAATCAGGCTAAAGTAAATATTAATAGCTTACAATATTAAGCTATTTCTTTTCTTATTGGTTCTACGTTGTAATTATTACCCTTTTCCAATGTTGTAAGTAGCTCAGCCCATACAGTCAAAGCTTTCTTACGTTCTTCAAAGTATTGATAGCGATTATATATACCTTCAACACCTTTGATTTTATGATTTAAGCAGCGTTCTGCTATCACCGGATCTACCCCCAGCGCAGCTAAATGGGAGCGGGCTGTTCGCCGAAAATCATGAATCGTGAAATTTGGCACATCTGGCATATTTGATCTTATTTTAGCCAACGCTACTGGTAATGTACTTTCCTGAATATGAGGAATCATGCGGTGTTGCATTTTTCTTGCTGGGAGAACCCATTCACTGTTGCCGGACATGATTTTTAATTCTTTAATCCAGCCAACAACGGGTACCGCCAGCGGGATATCAATACCATCGCCGTTTTTAACGCGCTCAGCAGGCAAATGCCAGATGCCTTCATCCAGATCAAATTCTGACCATCTGGCACCACACAATTCCATCTTACGGCAGCATAGGGCTAAAATGAGCTTCATAGTTAGTTCATTTTGACGGGAAAATCCTTTGGTCAAAGGCATTACCTGAAAAAGCTGTACCAGCTCTTCTCGACTTAACCAGCGTTCACGGCTTTGTTCTTGTCCTCCGGCATCAGAGATGTCAAATGCACTTGCTGGATTAGCAGCCAGCATGTGCCGCTTGATTCCATAATCAAAGATCCGTCGAGTCCATCTGAGGACGTCATTGGCAACGGTAGGCGCACCTCGTTGAAGGATCTTTTGCAACATATCATCAATATGATAGGGGCGAACGTCCTCTATTCGCAGGTTGCCTATGTTTGGATTTATATCTTTTTCGATTCGGCGGCGCAGTATGTCGGGGTGCTTCCAGCGTTTAAGTATCTGGCGTTCAAAATATTCGCTGGCTAATTGGGATACCCGAAGTGCATGTTTTTCAGCCTCTATTTTTTTGAGGGCGTCAGCTTTCCGTTCCTGCTTCTCTCCGGCAACGTCATAACCCAATGCTACACGTGCAGAGAGTTCTTTGGCGGTCTCTCGCGCTTTTGCTAGTGAGAGTTCAGCATAGGAACCGATACCCATTACCCGCTGTTTTCCAGAGAAACGATAGCGAAAACGCCAGAATGGAGCAGCATATTTCTTTGGAAAACAGAGAGATAAACCATTGCCATCTGACCTTGCTTCGAAGCGTTCGTCAGCTCTGATCCATGCCTTGATTTGTATGTCTGTCATTTTTGCCATATATGACTCTGCTTATGTGCTGTGTGTACATAATCATGATGCCATAAAAGTCATTATGTACATAGTTAAGTACACGCTAAACATGCGCTGTAGTGATACATAATGAGACAAGGTAATAAAGATATAGCCCGTATTAACGGGCTATTAGAGGAGGTCTTAGCTTGGATGAGACAAGGTGAGATCGTCTGAGATATTACTCAATGTTCTGAATCTGCTCGCGCATCTGCTCAATCAGGACCTTCAGTTCAATCGCTGAATTGGTTACCTCTGCATTGATAGACTTAGACGCCAGCGTGTTCGACTCGCGATTGAACTCCTGCATCATAAAGTCGAGACGGCGGCCTACCGCTTCTTTCTTCTTCAGAATGTTGTAGGTCTCTTTAACGTGCGCTTCCAGACGATCCAGCTCTTCAGCCACGTCCACACGCTGCGCCATCAGCACCAGCTCTTGTTCCAGACGGTTGTTTTCCAGCTGGACTTCCGCCTCTTCCAGTTTGGCGACAAGACGCTCACGCTGCCATTGCAGCACTTCTGGCATATGAGCGCGCACTTTAGCGACTTCGGCGCTCACGCCCTCAAGGCGTTGCTCAATCATCGCTTTCAGCGCCTGGCCTTCGGTTTCGCGGGCAACGATAAAGTCGTCCAGCGTGCCGTCGAGTGCAGCCAGGATCTCAGCGGTAATCGCGTCCAGATCCTGCTCTCCGGCGGCCATCACGCCAGGCCAGCGCAGAATATCAACCGGGTTGATCTCGCCTTCATCGCTTTGCATTTTGACCCAGTTCGCCGCATTAACCAGCTGTTTTGCCAACTTTTCGTTCAGGATCAGTTCGCCCTGTGCACTGGCATCGGGCTCAAAACGCAAATTACATTCCACTTTCCCGCGGGTCAAACGCGTACGGATACGCTCACGCACCACAGGCTCCAGGCTGCGGAACTGTTCCGGCATACGGAAATACGTTTCCAGATAGCGCTGGTTTACCGAGCGCATTTCCCAGGTAGCGCTACCCCAGCTACCCTTGATTTCACGCCGGGCGTAGGCGGTCATACTGCGGATCATAGACATTCCCGTTTTTAAAGGAGAGATGGGGGGATTATAGCTTTCAGGGGCTTCTCAGGATAGGAATAAGCGTCCTTTATCCGTATAATGCGCAGCCACATTCGTTTCAAGCCGGAGAATCCATCATGCGTCCAGCAGGTCGTAGCGCCAACCAGGTGCGTCCCGTCACCCTGACCCGTAACTATACAAAACACGCTGAAGGCTCCGTGCTGGTTGAGTTTGGTGACACCAAGGTGCTTTGCACCGCGTCCATTGAAGAGGGCGTGCCTCGCTTCCTGAAAGGTCAGGGCCAGGGGTGGATCACCGCCGAATACGGTATGTTGCCGCGCGCAACCCATACCCGTAATGCCCGTGAAGCGGCAAAAGGTAAGCAGGGCGGCCGTACTATGGAGATTCAGCGCCTGATCGCGCGTGCGCTCCGCGCCGCGGTTGACCTGAAAACGTTGGGTGAGTTCACCATCACGCTGGACTGCGACGTGATCCAGGCCGATGGTGGCACGCGTACGGCCTCTATTACCGGTGCCTGTGTGGCGCTGACAGACGCCCTGAACAAGCTGGTTGCCGCCGGTAAGCTGAAAACCAACCCAATGAAAGGGATGGTTGCTGCTGTCTCCGTTGGTATCGTTAACGGCGAAGCGCTTTGCGATCTGGAATACGTTGAAGATTCTGCCGCAGAAACCGACATGAACGTGGTGATGACCGAAGATGGTCGCATCATTGAAGTGCAGGGTACGGCAGAAGGCGAGCCATTCACCCACGAAGAACTGCTCACCTTGCTGGCGTTGGCCCGAGGGGGAATCGAATCTATTGTAGCGACGCAGAAAGCGGCGTTAGAAAATTGATTTTAAGGCGACCAATGAGTCGCCTTTTTTTTGCCTGTAAGACTGAAAAGACAAAGGAGCAAATCCATGAAATCGTATCAGCGCCAGTTTATTGAGTTTGCGCTTAACAAGCAGGTACTTAAGTTTGGCGAGTTCACGCTGAAATCCGGGCGTAAAAGCCCGTATTTCTTCAACGCCGGGCTGTTTAATACCGGGCGCGACCTGGCACTGTTAGGCCGCTTCTATGCCGAAGCGCTGGTGGATTCCGGGATTGATTTCGACCTGCTGTTTGGCCCCGCGTACAAAGGCATTCCAATCGCAACCACCACGGCGGTGGCGCTGGCGGAGCACCATGACCGCGACGTACCGTACTGCTTTAACCGTAAAGAAGCCAAAACCCACGGTGAAGGCGGCAATCTGGTAGGCAGTGCGTTGCAGGGCCGCGTGATGCTGGTGGATGACGTGATCACCGCAGGTACCGCGATCCGTGAATCGATGGAGATAATCCAGGCTAACGGTGCAACGCTTGCGGGCGTGCTGATTTCGCTCGATCGTCAGGAGCGTGGGCGCGGCGACATCTCTGCTATTCAGGAAGTGGAGCGCGACTACAACTGCAAAGTGACGTCGATTATCACCCTGAAAGATCTGATTGCGTATCTGGAAGAGAAGCCTGAGATGGCTGATCATCTGGCGGCGGTGCGTCAATACCGCGAAGAGTTTGGCGTTTAATTCAATTGCCCGGTGGCGCTGCGCTTACCGGGCCTACCCGTTCGTAGGCCGGATAAGGCGAAGCCGCCATCCGGCGATGGCGTTACTGTAACTGAGCAGCCACTAACGGCCAGCGGGCGTCAAAATCGTCCGTTGGTCGATATTTAAACTCGCTGCGCACAAACCGGGAGAGCATCCCTTCGCAAAATGCCAGGATCTGGCTTGCCAGCAGGGTTTCATCCGTATTATATCCCTCGCCTTCCCGCATTTTCTTCTCGCGCAGAACCTGACGCAGCTGGGCTTCGATACGCTCAAAAAGCTGGTTTATACGGCCTTGCAGACGATCCTGTTCAAACATCAGCGCGTGGCCGGTCAGAATACGGGTCAGACCCGGGTTACGTTCACCAAAGCCCAGAATCAGCAGCACAATCAGACGCAGACGCGTGCTGGTGTCTTTTTCATCCTTCAGAATCAGGTTGATGCGCGTGATCAGGCTGTCTTCGATAAACTCGATCAGGCTGTCAAACATCCGGGTTTTGCTCGGGAAATGACGATACAGCGCCGCCTCTGACACGCCCACAGAGGCCGCCAGTTTTGCGGTGGTGATGCGTTGACTGCCGTCGCTGGATTCAAGCATCAGAGCCAGAGATTGAAGTATTTCTTCGCGACGATTCCTTTTCGCGGTTTGTTTTTCTGCCATGTTACAAAATACCCCTGAAAATAAGCACTTGTCAGGCTGGCAACCACACAGCGACCCGCAAACTGACGTTTGCGGTTTGTTATTGCATTATGGCGCTGTGAGATGCGTGTTTGTCGGGCGGTTATTTGCGCCCGGAATGGCCGAAGCCGCCTTCGCCACGGTCGGTAGCGTCGAAGTCTGCCACCAGGTTAAATTCTGCCTGCACCACCGGTACAAACACCATCTGCGCGATACGCTCGCCCGGCTCAATGGTGAAGCTGTCCTGGCCACGGTTCCATACGGATACCATCAGCTGACCCTGATAGTCAGAGTCGATCAGGCCGACCAGGTTACCCAGCACGACGCCATGCTTATGGCCCAGGCCAGAGCGCGGCAGGATCACCGCTGCCAGTGACGGGTCAGCAATGTGAATCGCCAGCCCGGTCGGGATCAGGGTCGTTGCACCCGGCGCCAGTTCTACGGCGTCATCGAGACAGGCGCGCAGGTCAAGACCGGCAGAGCCGGAGGTGGCATACGTTGGCAGCGGAAATTGCTCGCCAACGCGCGGGTCCAGAATCTTAACGTCGATTTTTTTCATCATAACGGGTAACGATCTCGTCCAGTAAGTGTTGGCCCAGGAGTTCTTTGCGCTCAAGCGGTAAGACTTTATCTCCATCCTGCCAGAAAAGGTGCAATGCGTTGCTGTCGCTGTTAAATCCTTGCGTGGACAGCGATACGTCGTTCGCGCAAATTAAATCGAGGTTTTTGCGGGTACGTTTTTGCCGGGCATATTCTTCCACATTATTCGTTTCTGCGGCAAACCCAACAACGTAAGGACGATGAGTTTTCAGTGCGGCGACACCGGCAACGATATCCGGGTTCTTCACCATTTTTATTGTTAATTCATCGCCTTGCTTTTTAATTTTGGCGTCAGCAATAGTTTCGGCGCGGTAATCAGCGACGGCCGCACAGCCGATAAAAATATGCTGCTGTTGAGCATGTGCCTGTACGGCGGCGTTCATTTCCAGCGCGGTCGTCACATCAATACGCTGCACAAACGCAGGGGTGGTAAGCGACACCGGGCCGCTCACCAGCGTGACGTTCGCGCCGCGTTTGGCTGCCGCGGCAGCAATCGCAAAGCCCATTTTGCCGGAGCTGTGGTTGGTGATGTAACGCACCGGATCCAGCGGCTCGCGCGTGGGGCCCGCGGTAATCATGATGTTGAGATGTTGCATATCGTTGACAGGCGAGAAATGGGCGGCGGCCATATCAACAATCGTTAATGGGTCGAGCATACGCCCTGGCCCCACGTCGCCGCAGGCCTGGCTGCCGCTGTCCGGTCCCCAAATCAGCAGGCCGCGCGAGGCCAGCGTGTCCAGATTGTGCTGGGTAGCGGCGTTGCGGTACATCTGCTGGTTCATTGCGGGCACAACCGCGACGGGCGCAGGCGTGGCGAGGCAAATGGTCGTTACCAGATCGTTCGCCATACCGGCTGCCAGGCGGGCAATTAAATCTGCCGTGGCGGGGGCAAGGATAACCAGATCGGCCCATTTCCCCAGCTCAATGTGGCCCATTGCGGCTTCGGCCGCCGGATCGAGAAGGCTGTCGGATACCGGGTATCCCGAGACGGCTTGCAGGCTCAGTGGGGTGATAAAGGCTTTGCCGCCTTCGGTGATCGCGACCCGTACGTCGGCCCCGCGCTCGCGCAAACGGCGCACCAGGTCTGGCGTTTTATAGGCAGCAATACCGCCGCTGACGCCAAGAACGATTTTTTTACCGGCCAGGCTCATCATGATTCTTTCCTGTTGGGTTTCACCAGAGAGCGGGCATTTTATCACAATCCCTAAAACGGGGTGATGATGTCCTTAATTCACTTTGCGAGGCGTTACGCAAGAACGAAATGCCAGCATCGAACCCCGAATTTGCCTGTGGCAGCATAATGGCAAACAGAAGGAGGCCAGGCATGGAAGAGACTGAACTGCTGCTACCGCGTGAAAAAATGCTGCGTCATGGCGTCACGTTGTTAAAGGACGACGAGCTGCTGGCGCTCTTTTTACGCACAGGCACGCCGGGGAAAACGGTATTTACGCTGGCGAAAGAACTGATAGACCATTTCGGTTCACTGTATGGATTGCTGACCGCTGAGCTGGAGGCGTTTACGCACGTTGAGGGCATTGGCGTGGCGAAATATGCCCAGTTGCGGGGCATTGCCGAGCTGGCCCGGCGATTTTACAACGTGCGTATGGAGGAAGAAGACCCGATCCTCACCCCCGACATGACCCGCGAATTTCTGCAAAGCCAGCTCTCCGATCTGGAGCGGGAGATCTTTATGGTGATCTTTCTCGACAACAAAAACCGGGTACTGAAACATACCCGCCTTTTTTCGGGAACATTGAGCCATGTTGAGGTGCATCCGCGTGAAATTGTGCGGGAAGCGATAAAAGTGAATGCAGCCGGCGTGATCCTCGCGCATAATCACCCCTCTGGCTGTGCAGAACCAAGCAGAGCTGACAAAGCAATTACCGAACGTATTATCAAATGCTGTCAATTCATGGACATTCGTGTGCTGGACCATCTGATAATTGGCCGCGGAGAGTACATTTCTTTTGCCGAACGTGGCTGGATTTAGGCCTTTTCTCGCGATCCATCGGGATCTTTGTCTGTTCGGGACTTGAGCACACCGCCGAGTCAGCGTATACTACGCCACCTTTGAGAATCTCGGGTTTGGCATTTGGGCCTGGCAATCGAGAGTTCAATAGAACTATGCGATGACCGGGCTGTAAAGCCTGACGAGGCGCCGATACCCCATACGAAGCTCGAGCTAATTTGATTTTTGGAGAATAGACATGTCCCGAGTCTGCCAAGTTACTGGCAAGCGTCCGGTGACCGGTAACAACCGTTCCCACGCACTGAACGCGACTAAACGCCGTTTCCTGCCGAACCTGCACTCTCACCGTTTCTGGGTTGAGAGCGAGAAGCGTTTTGTCACCCTGCGCGTATCTGCTAAAGGTATGCGTGTAATCGATAAGAAAGGCATCGATACAGTTCTGTCCGAACTGCGTGCCCGTGGCGAAAAGTACTAAGTACTTAAAGAGGAAATAAATCATGGCTAAAGGTATTCGCGAGAAAATCAAGCTGGTTTCTTCTGCTGGTACAGGTCACTTCTACACCACCACGAAGAACAAACGTACTAAGCCGGAAAAACTGGAACTGAAAAAATTCGATCCAGTTGTACGCCAGCACGTACTGTACAAAGAAGCTAAAATCAAATAATTTTAGTCTCCTTGTATTGAAAAACCCCGCAACTGCGGGGTTTTTTGCATTCTGCATCTCAACGGAGGAACCATGCCTGAATTACCTGAGGTAGAGACCAGCCGCCGCGGCATTGAGCCCCATCTGGTTGGCGCGACTATTCTTCATGCTGTCGTTCGCAACGGGCGTCTGCGCTGGCCGGTGTCCGATGAGATCCACGCGTTAAGTGACAAACCCGTCCTGAGCGTGCAGCGCCGCGCGAAATACCTGCTGCTGGAGCTGCCTGACGGCTGGATCATTATCCATCTGGGCATGTCGGGAAGCCTGCGTATTCTTACCGAAGAGTTGCCTGCGGAAAAGCACGACCACGTTGATCTGGTGATGAGTAACGGCAAAGTGCTGCGTTACACCGACCCGCGTCGCTTTGGCGCATGGCTGTGGACCAAAGAGCTGGAAGGACACAACGTGCTGGCGCATCTCGGACCTGAGCCGCTCTCAGAGGCGTTTAACGCAGATTATCTCAAAGAGAAGTGCGCGAAAAAGAAAACCCCGATTAAACCCTGGCTGATGGATAACAAGCTGGTGGTGGGCGTGGGGAATATCTACGCCAGCGAATCGTTGTTTGCCGCCGGGATCCATCCCGATCGGCTGGCCTCCTCGCTGTCGGCGCAGGAGTGCGAGCTGCTGGTCAGAGTTATTAAAGCGGTACTGCTGCGCTCAATTGAGCAGGGCGGGACGACGCTGAAGGATTTCCTGCAAAGCGACGGGAAGCCGGGTTATTTTGCGCAGGAGTTGCAGGTTTATGGCCGTAAGGGTGAGCCGTGCAGAGCCTGCGGGACGCCGATTATTGCCACGAAGCACGCTCAGCGCGCCACGTTTTACTGCCGTCAGTGTCAGAAGTAGGGTTACTTTAGCTTTTCCATCAACGCCTGGTGGACGTTAACCGGCAGGAAGTGGGTAACGTCCCCATGATGGCGCGCCACCTCTTTCACCAGCGAAGAAGAGATGAAGGACCACTCTTTGGAGGGCATCAGGAATACGCTCTCCAGCTCCGGCATCAGATGGCGGTTCATGTGTGCCAGCTGCATCTCATATTCGAAGTCTGCTACCGCGCGAAGACCGCGGATCAGGATATTGGCATGCCGGTCACGGGCAAAGTTTGCCATCAAGTCGCTGAATCCGACGACCTCAACATTCGACAGATGCGAAATCGCATCGGTGGCAAGCTGCACGCGTTCGTTCAGGTCGAACATCGGCTTTTTGCTCGGGCTGGCGGCAATGGCCAGAATCACCTTGTCGAACATACACGCCGCTCGGGTGATGATATCAAGATGACCGTTAGTGATCGGATCGAAGGTACCCGGATAAATCGCTTTTGTGCTCATGGCTCACGTTTTCTCTGAGTAGCCGCGGTTCAGCGCCCACAGCTCGGTGTATTTGTTAAAAGTATACTGGGCATTCACTACGGCCAGTAACCAGCCCTGTTTGCCGTCCAGCACGCCGCCACGCAGCAGCAGCGTTTTCAGAAACGCGCCCAGCGTGTGGGTGAAGATGCCGGTCAGCGTGGCCTTCTTGCCGCGCGCATGCCGCTCCTGTGCCCAGGCGGTGGCATAGTTCAGCTGTTTACGCTGGAAGCTGGCGAAATCGCGGCAGGTCAGATGAAGCAGATCGCCCGTCAGGGGGATGACCTGAGCGTTATCGCAGGCCAGAGACTCATGGACCAGGTTATCGTTGTACTGATAACGCTCGCGGGCATAGAGGCGCATCACGCGGTCGGGGTACCAGCCGCTGTGGCGCATAAAGCGGCCCAGGAAATAGTTACGACGCGCGATACTGTAGACCGCGCCAGGCTGTGGCGCGGCAAGCACCGTTTGAATGGCCTGTCGGAGTTCCGGGGTGACGCGCTCATCGGTATCGATCATCAACACGTAATCGCCCGTGGCGTAACCCTGCGCACGCTGACGCTGAATACCGTAGCCCTGCCAGTCGGTGTCGGTAAAGACTTTTGCCCCGGCTGCACGGGCAACGTCCGCCGTATTGTCCGTACTTCCGGAGTCGAGAATGACGATTTCGTCAGCCCAGGCAACAGAGGCCAGGCAATCCGGAAGCAGGTCGGCGGCGTTTTTGGCGATCATCACGACCGACAGACGCGTTGACATTAGTGGCTCCGCTGCGGCAGATAAGGTTGCAGAAGTTGCAGCAGACGGGTCAGTGCGCCCTGGTTCTGATGCAGGACTTCAACGGCGTGACGACCGTACCACAGGCGGTAATCTTCGTCAGTCAGAAGGGTTGAGACCTCTTTGACCACCGAGTCCGCATCGGTCACGGTGATTAAGCCATCGGCTTGCTGCAATTTCGCGCAGATATCTTTGAAGTTAAACGTGTGTGGACCCATCAGCACGGGAATGGCGTGGGCTGCCGGCTCCAGCGGGTTATGACCACCTCGCTCCACCAGGCTACCTCCAACAAAGGCGAGGTCTGCAATGCCGTACAGCAGCATCAGTTCGCCCATCGTATCGCCAATCACCACCTGCGTGCTGCCAGAGGGGATTTCGCCGCTGCTGCGCAGGGTAAAGCTGAAACCGCCTTTTTGCACCATCTCGCGGGCATCTTTAAAACGCTCCGGATGGCGAGGAACCAGAATCAGCAGTAAATCAGGGAATTTTTCCAGCAGCTGGCGGTGAGCCTGAAGGATAATGGCTTCTTCGCCGTCATGGGTGCTGGTGGCAATCCAGACCTGGCGACGCGGCGCCCACTGACGACGCAGCGTTACCGCACGGGCGGCGAGTTCAGGGGTGACGGAAATATCGAACTTCAGGCTACCCGTGACCGCAAGCTGGTTGCGCTTCAGGCCTAGGGCGATAAAGCGCGCGGCATCTTCTTCGTTCTGCGCGGCGATCAGCGTGATTTTGCTGAGCAGGCGACGCATAAATTTACCCAGCTTGCCGTACCCTTTAGCCGAGCGTTCCGACAGACGCGCGTTGGCGATAACCAAAGGAATTTTACGGGCATGCAGGGCGGAAATCATATTCGGCCACAGTTCGGTTTCCATGACGATCACCAGTTTAGGGCGCACGGTATTCAGGAAACGGTTCATGGCGCAGGGGAGATCGTACGGCAGGTAGACGTGATGCACGTCTTTACCGAAGGCAGACATCACGCGCTCTGAGCCGGTTGGCGTCATCGTGGTGACGGTGATGGGCAGTGACGGATAACGGTGGCGCAGGGCACGCACCAGTGGAATGGCGGCCAGCGTTTCCCCGACTGACACGGAATGCAGCAGAATACCGTCCGGCGCCACTTTATTGCGGCAGTAGCCATAGCGTTCGGCCCAGCGTTTACGGTACGCAGGCGCTTTACGGCTACGAAGCAACAGTCGCAGCCACACCAGTGGCTGAATGATGTAGAGCAGGGCGGTATACAACAATTCCAAGCGATTATCCGTTTTTTTAGTTTCGGCCGGGAAATTCTAAGCATTTAAGCGTGCTAAAGCTATCTCTTATGCCAGATACCGTTTTAAACGGAAGTAGCGTCGACCCAGGCGCCAGCGCAAACGCGGGCTTTTGGCACTTTTCCAGATGAGCTTCCAGATCCCGGTGTCGAAGAACTCTTTGATTATCATTGCTTTCTTTGCCTCATCCTTCATGTTGTCGAAGGTATGAATAATTCCCAGACCCTCTTTGGCGATTTGCCAGTGGCAGGCCGGGATATTTTTCACTTTATCCGGGTAGCGCTGGTTAATGGCATCAAGCATCTTCAGTATCTTCATGTAATGGCGCGCAGAGCGAATCAGCGTGTCGTCATTATCCGGGGTGTGCGATACCGAGGCGGAGTGAATGTAGTAGTCGTAAAAGCGTTCGCTGGTGTACTGAACGCGTTCCGCGGCAAGCAGCACCTCAGTCGTCCACGGAATATCCTGATGGCGCAGGCCAGGCTCGAAACGGAAGCCGTGCTGACGAATAAAATCGTGACGATAGATATTCAGCCAGGTCACATGCAGGAACTTACGTGAATCCAGCGCCTTTTTTAACCATGCCGCACCATTCATGACGCCCGTTGAGGCGAGCTTATCTTCAGGGAAGATAGGGCGAGACGGTTTTTTGTTATTTTCCCAGACGTAGTTGCCATTGCAGGTGGCGACATCCAGGTTCTGCGTGACGGCCATATCCAGCAGACGCTGGTACATGCCGGGTTTGAAGACATCATCAATATCCGGGAAAGAGAGATACTGCCCGGTCGCAACCGCCAGGCCGGTATTACGCGCGATGGACACGCCCTGATTAGGTTGTTCAATAACCTGCATCTGTGGCAGCTTTTCGCGCCATTTTTCGACAATCTGCATCGAGCGGTCAGTGGATCCGTCATTCACGATGATGACTTCCATACTGTCGATGTGTTGATTTACAAGGCAGGTAAAGAACTGATCGAGAAAAGCTTCACCGTTATAAACGGCAACCACCACGCTTAATAAAGGCGCTGAATTTTGCATATGAAACCTGATTATTTTTGGTTGTCGACCAAAGCAATGTATTGCTGGCAAATGGCGTTAATACCGAACGATGCGATCGTTTCGCGATCAACAACTGGCGGAGAGGCATACAATTCTGCCAGTGTTTTCGCCAGTGATTCGTCGGTTAACGCTGTCAGACCTCGCGCCAGGGGGCCAGTAAGGATCTCAGCAGGACCGCCAGGGCAGTTTGTACTCACCGGTGGGGTCTGACAGATAATGGACTCTACCAGTACATTACCAAAACCTTCGCAGTCGGAACTTAACACTAAAAGGCGTGCCCCTTTGATCCACGGGTAGGGGTTGGTTTCGAACGGGCGGAAGACGATCTTGTTTTCAATTCCCAGCTTAGCGGCAAGCTGTTTGAGCTGGTTTATTTTCGCGTCAGAACCTTTGCCCATCAACACCAGCGATGCGTCGATCTTGCTCAGCGCAAACGCCCGCAGCAGCCGGTCGTGACGTTTGTGTTCATGAAAACGGCCAACGTGGATAATGTAATCCTGCCCCTGCATCTCAAAGGGCGCTTCCGCCAGACGCTGAATTTCAGGGATATCAAAGGGGTTATGGATAACCGCTTTGCGCCGCAGGGGGATCGCGAGTACTTGAGAGAGGTCGTGCAGCACGGCGCCGGAAACCGCCACCACGTTGCGGTTTTCATAGGTATGCCGAATTTTATAATGCTTAAACCAGCGAGAAAGCCCGCTGCGATGGCGCAAATAGGAGAAGGAGAACATCCCGTGAACGCAGAACCAGACCTTATCCCGATCCAGCACGCGGCTGTGCGCCACGATACGGTCGGTTTTATGCAGATGCGAGAACACGACGTCAAATTTACCGCTGCGTTCTGCATTCTCGATGGCGCGATCCAGCAAACGGGCGCGACGCGGGATCTCGGTCAGCTTCCGCCAGGGTTTTTTACAGGTATCCTGCACAATCTGAAAATCGATGCCTTCCGGAATGGCGTAGTCGCACACCTTCCGTAAGGAGAAAAGGGTGACCTGATGCCCCAGTTCTGTCAGTCCGCTGGAGAGGGTGAGAACCGTTTTTTCGGCTCCTCCACCGGGTAAACCATCAATAATCATTAGGATGCGCATTATTAATCCAGTAATTTTTGATAAAGCGAAATAAGCTGACTTGATAGTTTTTCAGGGGTTGCTTCTCTGACGCGTTCACGCGCCGCAAGCCCCATATTATTATTTTTTTCCAGTGAAGGGATGGACATGACGGCCTCCTTCAATGTGTGGATATCAAGTGCATCACAGTAAAACCCGTTCTGGCCTTGCTCAATAAATTCTGAACCACCGCAACTCTCTGACGTAATGACGGGCAATCCACAGGCCATTGCTTCAAGTATGACGTTAGGGAAAGGATCATACAGCGTCGGCAGCAGTAAACCATCAGAAAGCTGATAAAATGGCAGCGTCTCTTTTTGCATCCCCAGGAAACGGATTTGCCCCTCACAGCCTAATGAACGGGCGAGGTCGCGATAACGGCTTTCCGCTTTATCCTGACCGACCACAACCAGCCATGCCGATGTTCCTGCTATAGCCCGAATAGCGCTTGCCAGCCCCTTGCGTTCAAACCCTGAACCCACGAAGCAGAAAATGACGGCATCAGCGGGTAAGCCAAATTGCTGACGCAGTACAGCGCGTTGTCTCTCTTCTGCCGGAACGAAGCGGCTGGAATCTATTGAATTATAAATCACATGTATCTTTTTTGCGTCAATATCAAAGTCTTCGACGATTTCGCGTTTGATCATCTCCGCATTACAGATAACGGCTTTCAACTCGGGAGCCTGGTACATTTCACGTTCTGCGTTCATCACGTAGCGGTGATAACGATCGTGCATAAGCAGCTTCGCACGCCAGGCGGGAAGAATACGCGTACGCTGTAGCAGCCAGCGTCGATGTACACCATCCCCGGCGCGGTAAATATCGCAGCCCGGAATACGTTCGTGGCTCTGGACAATATCAAACTGCTGTTGCTGCCACAGCGCGCGTGCGGCGTGTGCAAAGCCGCGCTCACGGCTGATGCGGCCCCACTTTCGTGGATCGCAAATATGAATATGCCAGTCGTCCTGCTTTTCGCCCTGCCACTCGCGGGTGATGACGTTGAGCTCAAGATTTTGATTGCTCAGCGCGGTAAGTGCCCTGGAGACAAAACGTTCTGCTCCTCCATCCGGACGATATTTTTGGCGCACAATGGCCAGACGATGAAGCTTCATTGCAGGTATCTCCTTGCGGCGGAGACGACAGCATCAACGGGGATGGCGTCGAGATAACGTTCCGTCGTTTTTGTATCAATGGCGTCAGGGTTGGGAAGCGGGCCGTAGTTACCTGCCCAGATGACCTCGCCGTTAACCTGCCATGGCGACCAGAACGTCAATTTTGACGGGCCAAACAGCGCCACGCAGGGCGTCTGAAGGGCGGCGGCCATGTGCATGGGTACGGAGTCAACGCCAATGAACAGGATCGCGTGATCGATTAGCGAGGCCAGCTGGCGCAGGGTTAACTGCCCTGCCAGCGATACAACACCCGTCTGCGGGGAGGCGGCAAGAATGCGGTCAATCATCGCCAGCTCTTTCTTATCCGGTCCCGCCGTAAGGACGATAGTGTGGCCGTCCTGCTGCAACGCGGCGATAGTTTGCGCCATTTTGCCTTCGTCCCAGCACTTAAAGAACCAGCGTGACGTGGGTTGAATAACGATGTAGCGGTCTCCCACGCCCTTTTGTGTCAGCTTTTGGTGAGCATGGCGCCAGTCATCCGCGCTGTAAGCCATGGTGACGGTAGGGTTGGCCATTACCGGCAGCGCTGACAGTATGGAGAGATTTTGTTCAACGGTGTGCAGCGACTGATGGCTGGCGACCGAGACCAGTTCACTGTGACAAAAACGCCAGAAGGCATTCTTGCGCTTGTTAAAAGCGAACCCGAGCCGAACCGGTGCGCCGGTGAAGCGGGTAACAATCGCGCTGCGCCACTGATCGGCAAGATTGATCACCAGATGATAATGCTGAGCGCGTAAAGCACGAAGCAACTGCCACTCTTTTTGCAGGTGCTTCAGCGTCCCCAGCTGCTTCCATTTACGATCGATACCATAGATCGTCCCGATTGCCGGATGCGCGGCGAGCATGTCTCGCGTCTCTTCATAGAGAAGCACGTCGATTTGGGCTTCAGGCCATTTCTGGCGTAATGAATTGATGACGGGGGTGGTGAGTAACATGTCGCCATGATGGCGAAGTTTGATCAGTAAAATGCGCAAATCAGGCGTGTCAGGTAAGTTATTCATCATCATCTTATCGGCGTTGTACTATTGGCAATTCTAATAGACCTGGTAACGACTTGCACTCTTTCTCCATAATGTCAGGAATTTCCCTGGAAGGGTTTACTCCTGCTTTCGGGCGTGCGTAACATAGCGCTAACTATTTTGTCTTGCGGACTTATTATGAAAAAACCAGCGTTTATCATCACGATCGATACCGAAGGGGATAATCTCTGGCAGAACCACCGGATGATCAAAACGGAAAACGCGCGCTACCTGGCGCGGTTTCAGGCGCTTTGTGAACGCTTCGGCTTTAAGCCCGTCTGGCTGACCAACTACGAGATGGCCGTCGAACCGGTATTCATTGAGTTCGCGAAAGAGGTCATAGCCCGCGGCCAGGGTGAGGTGGGAATGCATCTCCATGCCTGGAATAGCCCTCCGGAGCACGATCTGACCGGTGATGACTGGCGCTGGCAGCCTTATCTGATTGAGTTTTCAGACGAGGTCATGCGTGAGAAAGTGCTGTTCATGACCCGCTTACTGGAAGAGACTTTCCAGACAAAAATGCTCAGCCATCGCGCCGGGCGCTGGGCATTCGACAGCCGTTACGCCCGGTTGCTGATTGAGCTGGGGTATCAGGTAGATTGTTCCGTTACGCCGCGCGTGAACTGGCGCAACGCGAAAGGTGCCCCGCAGGGTAATGGCGGAACGAATTACCAGCATTTTCCCGATCGCGCCTATTTTTTGGACGTAGACGACATTTCCCGGCCGGGAAACAGCCCTCTCCTCGAAGTGCCGATGAGTATCCAGTATAAACACCCGGCATGGCTGAATTCCCTGAAGCAGGGTTACGATCGTCTGCGCGGTAAATACCGTTCTCCGTCAGTTAACTGGTTACGCCCGTCCGGCGGTAACGCGCAGGAGATGATTAAGGTTGCGCAGCAGTGCCTGGCTCAGGGGAATGACTACGTAGAGTTCATGCTGCATTCGTCGGAATTTATGCCTGGCGGCAGCCCTACTTTTAAAGACCAGGCCGCGATTGAGGGACTGTATCAGGATCTGGAGCAGCTCTTTACCTGGTTATCAGATAAGACCGTGGGGATGACGCTTGCGGAGTTTTACCAGTACAAAAAATAGTTATGCCCGCCAGGCGGGCATATTTATTATTGCTGCTTTGTTTGTGAGAAAGGTGTACTTAACGCAAACAAAATCATAAAGAAGATTAAGGCTTCTGAACTGAGCAGTATGACATCCGTCAGTCCATACAAAAGCAAAAGAAGCATTGACGTTAGCAGCAGCGCGTTTCTGTTTCGTAGGGCATACGCAATCATCGAAACGAAGAAAAAGAGCATTACCGCTACGCCGGGGATCCCCTGCAAAGAGTATTTCTCAATAAATTCATTATGCAGATGGACTTTGATGTATTCGAGTGCACTGCCAAGGTGCGGATGTCCGTCTTTAATATACTGCCGCGTCCACGCTTCACGCTGTTCCAGCGATTGCCCTAACGGATGCGCAAGACCATTCTCGATCCCGACAGTCCACATCGAAAAACGTGCGCCCAATGACGTGCGGTCAAAACCTTGTTGATAACGTTCAACCTCATGTTGGGTTTATTTTATTTTCGGCGAAATCAATGGCTTGTAGCTCACGATTACAACGCCTGCAACAATGCATAGAAAGATGAGGGCGGATTTAAGATGAATCTTTCTGAAATGATAAAGCGTGAGCACAATTGCCAGAAGCAGATATAAACCCATCGCAGCACGGGTCCCCGTCAACAGTATGACGAAGTAAGAGATTAATATAGTGAAGCCCGCAACAACATACAGCTTCACGTTCTGTTGAAGGTAAAGACTGAATCGCCACAGGTTTAACAGACACCTCAGAGTCATTTAAGATGACTTAAAGAGAGGTACCCATGAGCGGTAAGCGTTAT